>VBLN01000085.1:0-6859 GCA_005878685.1 Deltaproteobacteria bacterium
TAGCACCCCTTCTGTTTTTTCCCAATCAGAAAATAGCCTAGGCCTTTGCCTCAACCAAGTTAAGATCTTCTTCTCTCGCCCATATGTGAAAGCCATTTTCCACTCCACTCCCTCTCTCCCACCAAATTTACACACAGACTGATACATCACCCGCTCCCTCGCCCCATGGCTCTTTGGGAAAAGCTGTGTTATTTTACAGCGATGAAGGAGAGCAAGGATGAACGATACGGATAAACAATTATTTGTCGGCATAAAGATTTCCTCAAAATTGCAAAACGCGTTGGATTCGCCGGCCCCCGGAACCGAGCGCTACTTCAAAGAGAAAAACCTGGAATACCTGGAGATCGTGACCCTGGGGAACGAAAAGATTATCGGAAGGTTCATAAAGCATGGTTTTCCGGCAAGCGATATCGACAACGTTAGTCGTAACATCCGTAGCATTGTAGGTCTGATTCTGCGCGGTGATCGTGTCGGCGAAGATTCCGTCCACATCTACGCTAATCAAGCCTGAGATCCATTCTGGGTAGGCCCAGCAAACCGCTATTTTGCGATGAGATTCCTCGGGTTGTTTACTTGCGGCGCGGCGTGATAGACTTAAGCCTCTTTAGAGCTTAGTTTCGACTGACTTAGGAAGGCCTCCGAAGTTTAAATCAGCCGGGGGCCTTTCCGTTTTATGGAGGCGATATGTCCACCAGAGTAATCCTAGACCAACTGAAACTGCAAGACGGAACCCTGATTCGGCATAAAATAACAGGATACGAAGGGCGGATCGATGGCACGACTGAGATTAAATCCTGTTTTACGGAGCACGGAGCATTGTTGGGTAACCGCGGCGCCAAGCAGGCGTTCCAGTACCGCGTATTTATCGAGGGAGAGAGCTTACGGCGCATTGCACCGGCCGAGGATTTAGAAATCCTGGAAGGGGCTGCAATGATCACCTGCCCCGGTTGTCATTTGATTTTCCAAAGTAAGCCCGGCTTTCACGGCAAACCCGGTGGTCGCTGTGAGTGTGGCGGATGGATTTGTCCCAGCTGCTTGGCTTGCCAGGATGCGAGCGAAAAAGCCGCCGCGCAGTCTCCCTGTCCGAATCAGAGGAAACGGCTGGTTAGAAAGATGGCAGCCAAGAAGAAAGGCGTTGCGCGTTGACAGGGGGGGGGCTGAATAACGTATTGTAAACTTCCTACTTCAGTATCGGGCCTTCTGAAAGAGGAAAATACAAACGTTGAAGGCCTAGTCGGTCTTTGCTTGCGAAACGATATCTAGCGGACAATCCGACCAGAGCGTGGTTTCATTCATTTAAGTTCCTCATGTTCTGCTCCCATTAGCATCAGCTTCTCAAGGCAAAAGACTTTAACATTCTCTGATAGGAGGAGAACATGAGTAATAAATTATACGTTGGCGGCTTACCCTATTCCATTACAGAAGGGAAGCTGCAGGAAATATTCGCCGCGCATGGGACCGTGGAATCGGCCAAGGTGATTACGGACAAATTCACGGGCCAGTCACGGGGCTTCGGTTTCGTGGAGATGGCTTCCGGGAGTGAAGCCCAAAAGGCGATCCAGGCCCTGAACGGCACCCAGCTTGAAGGGCGCACCCTCACGGTCAACGAGGCCAAGCCTCAGGCGAAGCGCGATAGTGGTGGTTATGGCGGTGAAGGTCGGGGAAGCCGCGGTGGCGGACGTAATCGCTGGTAGTTTTCTCGTTTCTTAGTAACAAAAAGGGGGGGGCAACAGGTCGGGTTGCTCCCCCTTTTTTTTCGACTTTACGACACCAACTCATCGAGTGGAACGTACCACCGGTGGGCTCCGAACCTATTTTTCGCAAGCCGCCAGAAATGAGTCGCCGCTGATCCCTGCGGCTGGCCCCCGCTTTGCTTAAGAACCCATCCGCTTTGAACAAGTTGAAACACCCAAGACTTAAACATCCGATTTTTCTACGGGTTAGCCAAAGGGGATGCAAAAACGAACACTATGAGGGGACGAAAATTGGAGCCCTGGAGACGAATTTGTCAGTGATCAGGCGTCCCCGGCAGGTGGCAGATCGATGCCGATCATAGAGTCAGACCCCTGGCGCACTCAGTATTTCACCGGCGTTTTCTGTCCTGAGAAGGTCGTTATCCCGACTGATGACGAACTGGCCTACCAGCTCTATCCGAAACAGCGCTGGATCTACAACAAGCTGCCGCATGACATCATGCCGCGACGCTTTCCCGTTTTCAGCAAGCCGATCTACAATCTTCGCGGCATGGGCAGCGGCGGTAAAATCATCGAATCGCCCGAGGGCTTTAGAGCACAAGTGCAGCCCGGACATATGTGGATGACACTTCTGACCGGCGAGCATGTGAGCAGCGATGCCGCCGTGATCAACGGCGAGGCGGTGTGGTGGCGGCACACCATAGGCAAAGCTTTGGGGCAGGGAATGTTCGACTACTGGGCGATCCTTGGCGAATCAAGGCCGGAGATCGAGCGCTACTGCGGCGAATGGCTCCGCTCCCATCTCAAAGGGTATACGGGTTGCGTCAACTTCGAGACCATCGGCGGCAGGATCATCGAGGCCCACTTGAGATTTGCCGACCAGTGGCCGGACCTATATGGTCCTGGCTGGATCGAGGCCGCGGTCGAACTCTATGTACACGGACATTGGCGCTTTTGCGACGAAACGCGCCGCTCAGGGTACACCATCGTCCTCTATGGAGGACATGGTCCCCGTTATAAGAAGCCGGACCAACACGCGGTCAACGAATTCCTGCAGCGGCCGGGCATCTCAAGCATTCAAATCACCTTTCACGACGACAGACCTCCTGAGACACACGCGATGCCGCCGGGCGGCTTCAGGCTCGCTATCGTCAATTGCTGGAATCTGGAGGCGGGGCTCGAAGTCCGCGAGCAACTTGCCCTGATGTTCCGGTCGATCCCGCCTCCCGCCAGGGCGGCCGCATAAATCCACAAACCGGTTTAAAAATCTAGTATAATAAGCGCGTCGATGAAAATCGTCGATCGGTTTCCGCGCGCCGTGCGCGTGATTGAAAATTGCTGGATTCCGCTGTCGGACGGTTGTCGTCTGGCCGCGCGCATCTGGCTGCCGGCCGATGCGGAGACAAGCCCGGTGCCGGCGATCCTGGAATACATTCCGTATCGCAAGCGCGACTTCACCCGTGCACGGGATGAACCTATGCACTATTACTTCGCCGGTCACGGTTATGCCGCGGTGCGCGTCGATCTCAGGGGCTCAGGCGATTCCGACGGCCTTTTACTAGACGAATATCTCGAGCAAGAGCAGAAAGACGCCCTGGAAGTGATCCGTTGGATCGCGGCCCAACCGTGGTGCAGCGGCGCCGTCGGCATGATGGGCAAGTCCTGGGGCGGATTCAACTCATTGCAAGTGGCGGCGCGGCGCCCGGACGCGCTCAAGGCGATCATCACTGTCTGCTCCACAGACGACCGCTACGCCGACGACGTCCACTACATGGGCGGGTGTCTGCTGAATGAAAATCTGACCTGGGGCTCGGTGCTGATGAACTACAACGCCTATCCGCCGGATCCCGAGCTGGTCGGAGAGCGGTGGCGCGCGATGTGGCTCGACCGTCTCGATCACGCCGTAGTTTTTCCCGAAGTGTGGCTGACGCATCCGCGGCGGGACGATTACTGGAAGCACGGGTCCGTATGCGAGGACTACGGCGCCATCACCTGTCCCGTCTACGCCATAGGCGGTTGGGCCGATGCTTACAGCAACGCCATTCTCCGGCTGCTGGCCGGCCTCAAAGCGCCGCGCAAAGGGCTCATCGGCCCCTGGGCGCACCTCTATCCGCACGACGGGGTGCCCGGTCCGGCTATCGGATTTTTACAGGAGGCGCTGCGCTGGTGGGATCGCTGGCTAAAAAACATCGACAACGGCATCATGGCAGAGCCGATGGTCCGCGTCTGGATGCAGGAAAGCGTTTGCCCGAGACCGCATTATGAAGAGCGGCCCGGCCGCTGGGTGGCGGAAACGGAGTGGCCCTCGCCGCGGATCAGGCCGAAGCGTTATTGGCTGAGTCCGGATCGGCTGAGCAGTGCCGCGACCGTCAAAACCCGGCTCGACTTTCGCTCCGCACAGACCACAGGCCTCACCGCGGGCGAATGGTGCCGCTTCGGCGCGCCGGGAGAAGCGCCTCGGGATCAGCGCGGCGACGACGGTTGTTCTGCGACGTTCGACTCGGAATCCCTCCGGGAACGAATGGAAATCTTGGGCGCGCCGGCGGCAACGCTGGAGCTTGCGGTCGACCAGCCCATCGCGTTCATTGCCGCACGCCTCAACGACGTCGCTCCTGACGGCGCATCCACCCGGGTGACCTACGGGCTGCTGAATCTCACGCACCGCAACAGCCACGCGCATCCTCAACCCCTAGAACCGGGGAAGTGCTATCGAGTGACCGTCATATTGAACGCCATCGCCCACGTGTTTCCCCCCGGCCACACCTTGCGACTTTCGATTTCCACCTGCTACTGGCCGATCGCCTGGCCGGCGCCTGAGCCCACGGCAGTGAGCCTCTTTACCGGCAAGAGTTTTTTGGATCTTCCCGTACGTCCGCCGGACGGGAAAGACGCCAACCTCAACCCATTCGAGCCGCCCGAGCGCGCGGCGGCGCAAGCAATCGAGCTTCGGCCCGCACCTCTGAAGCGGATCATCGAACGCGACCTCGCCGCCAACGAAACGACCTACACCATCGCCAGCGGCGGCGACCTCGATGGTGGAGTGGTGGCACGGGTCGAGGCGATCGACCTGGAGGTCGGGCATACCGTCCTCAAGCGCTTCCGGATTGGAGAGGACGATCCGCTGTCGGCTCAAGCGGAGGTCGTGCAAAGGACCTTTTTTCGCCGCGGCGCATGGAAAGTCCGAGTCGAGACGCGCACTCGCTTCTCCTCAAATCGAGATTATTTCCTCCTGCACGCTGAACTCAAGGCGTGTGAAGGTGAAGAAGAGATCTTCGCGCGCGCTTGGGAGCGCCGCGTGAAGCGCGACCTCCTCTGAGACCTCGCACAAAGAAGATGCACCTCTAACTTCTCTTTTGGATACCGAAGACCTGATTGTACTCTTCGACGATGGCGTTCAGATTCGGTCCAATAGAAGTGGGGCTCAAGAAGACAAACTCTTTCTGGAACAGCTCCTGAATCCAAGGTTTCTGCTTGATGCCTTGTCTAAGGGAAATCCTTCCCGCCGCTTCGGAGATTTTCGTCTGTCCTTCCTCGGACAGGATCCAGTCGATGAAGAGCATCGCCGCGTAAGGGTGCGGCGCGCGCTGCAAGAGAGTCACGAAGTTGGGCTCACCGGCATAGGGATCGAAGATGCGGAAATCGATGGGCGCACCCTGACTCTTGTACTCCGTGACCCGCCGTCCCCGGGCTGCGACCGAGATGGCGGATTCCCCGGCCAGCATAAGCTGAACTCTCATCACGCTGCTGGAGCCGGGCATCTGAGGCTCCTGCCGGGCCAGAGCCTGCATATACTCCAGTCCCTTCTTCTTTCCCATCTGCTCAAGCATGACATGGAACCAAGTATATTCATCGGTGCCCAGGCTGATTCTCCCTTTCCATTTAGGGTTCAGTAAATCCTGGTAGCTCTTGGGTATGTCGTTGCCCTGAACCGAACGGGTGTTAAAGGCGACGACGAGCGGCGTGACTTCGAATCCGAGCCAGTAACCTTCAGGATCATAAGAGCCGGAAGGAAGCGCCTTTCGCTCCGGAGAGAGATAGGCAGCTGAAAGTTTTCTCTGTTTTAACTGCCACATCTCCACCGGTGCCGATCCCAAGATGTCGGCGGCAAAGCGTCCGGCCCGTGCTTCGGTGTCCACTCGGGTGAACACTCCGGAGGGGGTGGATCGGTAGGCATTAATTTTGAGGAATGGGTAACTCTTTTCGAAAGCAGCGATGACCTTCGGGTAATCGGTCAGGCTGAGGGAAGTGTAAAAAACCAGTTGGCCTTCCCTGCGAGCGCCTTCTTCCAGCGCGGCTTTTCGCTTGGCAGGGGAGAGGCTGTTGAGTCGCTTGAGCGCTTCTTCAACGGTCGCAGCCAGACCGCGGCCAGGAACGAACCATGCGTGCAGCGCAAGAAGGGCGGACTAATAATCCATTCTCCGCTTCTCGCCCCAACCGACGGTGGAGATGTCGAAAAGGTTTCCATCCGGGTCCGAGCCGCGGCTTTCCGCATAGGTCGCTTTGCGGCTCTTTGGAGTTCCTTCCGGGTAGAGCTTTTGAATTCGCTTGGAGACGGCGTCCGGATCTTTCACCTCGAAGCCGAAGTGGTAAAGGCCCGGACGATGGCCCGGCTCTTTCGGGTCGTTGGCGTTGAGGATCGCCAAATTCACGTCGCCGTCGGAGAGATGAACCGAGCCGTTTTTGGTGCGGTACATTTCCTTGAGATCGAAGACTTTTTTGTAGAACTCTGCCAGTTTTTCCGGCTGGCGAGTCAAAATAGCGAGATGGCGTAGCTTGGCCATGAAGGTCCCTCCTTATGCGAGATGCGAAACGGATATGATGCAATTCCCAGCGGAAAGAATTTACACGCGGCTGACGGTTCCCTTTTCAAGACTATAGCGATAGCGCTCCGCCTTATCGAGATCCTGGCTCAAGAAGCGCAAAACCACCGCAGGTCCTTCGACCGCGTGCGTCGAATGAATCTCGCCGGGCAGGTAAGGATAAACGACGCCCGCGCTCAACCGGTTCAGATCCTTCTTTTCCAGTATCGCCTTTCCCGGCTCTTGGCCGCTGTCGGTGCGGCGATAGGTCGTGATCTCCGTGAGACCGCTGTACGCGCCGTAAAGTACCCAGCAACGCCCGTGGTCGTGGGGCTGGTTGGCGTGACCCTGTTTGTGAACGTGGGC
>VBLN01000085.1:7035-14301 GCA_005878685.1 Deltaproteobacteria bacterium
ATGAATTTTCCTCCCCGGCATTTTTCTTAATACGTTCCTTGCGCCGTCGTCCAGACAAACGATTGACAGCTTCGCGCGGGCTTTGATAGCTGTAGGCTATTTATTTTACAGGCAAGCAGTATGGATTTGCTACATTTACGCACTGTGCTGGGCCACTTCGCAACGGGAGTGACCGTAATCACGACTCAAGACAAAAACGCCAACCCGTCAGGCCTTACGGCAAACGCTTTCACTTCTCTATCTCTGAATCCGCCGCTTGCCTTGATCTGCGTAGACAAGAAGGCGCAATGCTACTCCTGCTTCGATGAATCGAAGATCTTTGCCATCAATTTCCTTAACGAAGATCAAGAGACAATCTCCCGCCGCTTCGCCACCAAAGGTGCTGACAAGTTTGCCCACATCGAATGGCATCGAAGTCAGAACGGTTTTGCCCTCATTGACGGGGCGATCGGATACATCGAGTGCAAGATCGTCCAAAGTCACGATGGAGGAGATCACACGATCTATATCGGCGAGATCGTCAGCGCTACGGCCGCTGAAGGCCGACCGTTGCTCTTCTTCAAGGGAAAATACCACCGCTTACCGACAAACAACGACTGAAGAAGCGGCGCAGCAGGAAAGGGTCTAGGATGATAGTTCGTGCGAAACTTTATGTTTATCGGGTAAACCTCTGATTTCCCTGACTGTACTGGCCCTGCTAGTGACCGCGATCTCTGCCGGCGCCGCCACGATCACTATTCGAGTCGGCTATCCGCAGCTCAACGGCGGACAGGCGCCTCTCTGGGTGATTCCGGAAGCCAAAATCGACCGCCAATACGGGATTGACCTAAAACCAGTCTACATCCCCGGTGGGGTCAGACTCACCCAGGCGGTCGTTTCCGGATACGTGGACGTGGCGCTGACAGGTGGGGCGGCCGTCAATGCGATGCTCAGCGGCGCCGACCTCATCTATGTCGGCATGCCAGTCCCTACCTTTGCATTCTCTCTCTATGTCAGACCAGAGATCAAAGCGGTGCCCGACCTGCGCGGTAAAGTTCTTGCCGTGATTACCAAGGGTGCCTCCTCTGATCACGCCTCCATCGCGCTCCTTAGACGATATAACATGACGCAGCAAGACCTGAAGGTGCTCTATTTTTCGCGTCAGGAAGACGCCTTGGCTGCTCTGAATCAGGGGATCGCATCAGCCGCAGTTCACTCCGCGCCCACCACTCTCATGGCCCGGCGCCTCGGATTCAGGGAGCTGGTCAATATCGGCTCTCTGCAAATCCCTTATCCCTTCATGGGTATGGCCATACGGCGCTCTTTGATCCAGCAAAATCCGGAGCTGGTCAAATCCTTTCTCAAGGCCTATGTCGCAGGCCTAAAGGTCGCCATCGAGCAGCCCGAGACGTCAAAGCGGGCGCTCGCCACATACTTCACGACCAAAGATCGAGAGATTGTCGAAGAAGCGTACCGAAGTTTTGCGCCTCTATTTCCAAAGGTCCCTTATGTGACCGAGGAAGCCATCCGCTCGGTCCTCTCAGTCACAGACCATCCCAAGGCGGCTGCGGCTGACCCCAAGGATTTCTTCGATAACCGTTTTCTTAGAGAGCTCGAGCAGACAGGATTTGTCAAGGAACTCTATAGTCAGAAATAGATTGGTCTGCTCTCTAGCGTCATCCATAACCTGTTGAGGAATATGACGGAACGGCGGCCGCAGGGGTCCTACTTTGGGCGGTTAGCTCAGCGATCGCTTATATTCGAGGGAAGTATGGGCTAGGGATACTGCCGCAGTTGCCTGTGGCCAGGTGTCGCTTCAGGACAAACCCCATAACCCATACCTGGTCCTCCCTCGATCCGCCGGACCCGAGGTATTTCTACCCCACTTGACCAGCGGAAGCTGACAAGTCTGAGCAGGTGCGGCTATCTCCGTTGTTACGAAATTCAATAAAGTGAACTTGGCAGCAGTGTCAAATATCTTTTTGGAATGGCGCAAATATTACTTTAAGTTATGGGCCAGCCGTCGACCGAAAGAGAAGGGATTACCTTGCTTCTACGGAACTGATATGCGCTTGAACTAGGAACGGCGGTCGTGAATTTCGCGCAGCCGATGGCCTTTGAAGCGGTTGCCAAAAACGGCACCATTACCAAGGCGGCTCAACTGCTTCGTGTCAGTCAACCCTCGGTTTCCAAACATCTCAAAAACTTAGAAGAGACCTACCGCGTCGCCTTGTTCGAGAGAAACGGTGGAGTCATGGAGCTGACCGAGGAGGGGCGTATTTTTCTGCGACACGTTGGCGGCATTCTTTTCCACCTTGAAAAATTAAAAGAGGAGCTCAGCCCGACTGCAAACCTAGCAAAATCAGAGCCTCTCAAGGTCGCCGGCAGCTACGCGGCGTCGGCTCTGCTTCTCCCATCCGTGATCGCAAATTTCAAGAGAAAACACCGGGAAACTCCCATTATTCTGTGAACCGTCTCCACAAATAACGTGAAATCCATGTTGCTGAACTCAGAGGTAGAGATCGCGCTGCTCAATCAAAGTCTTGGCAATCCCAATCTTGCCGCCGAGCCGTTTCGCGAAGAGAAGCTCATCATGTTCGCGGCTCCGAGTCATCCACTAGTCAGAAAGGCGGAACTGACCTTATCGGATCTTAGCAATGCCCCCTTTGTGGCTACAGGCGGAAAGGGAACGGCTAGCACAACGGAGAAAATCCTCAAACGGTTCTGGCATCAAGGACTAAGGGCCAGCGTTGCGATACGCTGTGGCACTCCGGAGGCTGTCAAGGCAATCGTCAAAAACGGAATAGGAGTGGGCATCTTGTTTCAAGATACGGTGATCCCCGAGATCAGAAAGAAAGTGTTCAAACCGATAAAGTTTCCAGGGCTGAGATTAGTTGGACAAAGCTATATCGTCTACTATAAGGACCGACCCCTGTCGGCCAACGCGCGCGAATTTCTTTCCCTCCTGCGTAAAAAGGCGGACAAAGTCCGCCGGCCCGCTTTGAATCAGCAGCTTCGCAGTTTCCTATGAGGCGTTTTCCGCGACCAGCTGTGGACTAGGCGTCAACATCAAGTCAAGAAAATCTTGCTGATTGGGAAGCGTCCCCGACGGGATTTGAACCCGTGTTGCCGGCGTGAAAGGCCGGTGTCCTGGGCCAGGCTAGACGACGGGGACAGTGTGAGCCGTGCTGGATTCGAACCAGCGACCCTCTGCTTAAAAGGCAGATGCTCTACCGCCTGAGCTAACGGCTCAAGGAAATGTGACTAAGTGGTTACTTAATAACGGGAATAGGCCTTTAAGTCAATGAAACCGAACCGCAAAGTAGTCATGAAGTCGCCGCTGAAGACAGCTGTGGAATTTCTTGACATACAATTCATAAATATATAAATGCTTCAGTAACTCCGTTAAGCTGGTCCTTGGAAACAACCGGTCGCAAATCAAATCACAAGCCCTCTTTGCGTAGCCACCCAGTCTCAATGAAAGCAAATTCCTCCGTATGGACTCTCTCCAGCGTTAGGTCGAAATGGGATGGGTTTCGCATCGCGCAACTTTCCGTAGTCGGGATCTTCGCGTTAATCATGGGGCTCCCAGTCCTTTTCCTAATGCTAAGCAGCTTCAATGTTGCGCCACCAGGCAGCAGCGCCGTCTACGGTCTTCAGAACTGGACGCGCGCCTTCTCAGATACAAGCACGTTGAACGCCTTGTGGATGAGTTTTGTTCTGTCCGCAGTCAGGCTGATCCCGGCAACCATTCTAGCAGTAGTGGTCGCGTGGCTCATTGCCCGGACGGATATACCCGGCGGCGGTCTCATCGAGTTTCTCTGCTGGTTTGCCTACTTTGTGCCGGACTTTCCTCTCACTCTTGCTTGGATTCTTCTCCTTGACCCCAACTTCGGCTTCTTGAATAGCTTGCTGAGAACTCTCCACTTTAGCGACGGCTCGATTTTCAACCCCTATGGTTTCTGGGGAATAGTTTGGGTTCACCTCGCCACCGATGGTATCTGGTTTAAGGTCATGCTGTTGACTCCGATCTTCCGTCGCCTGGGAGCAAGCCTGGAAGAAGCCTCGCATATCGCCGGAGCGGATATGGCCACCACCCTTCGACGCATCACTCTGCCACTGCTTTCACCAATAATCCTAGCGATTGTGACATTAAGCTTTATCCGTGGTCTCGAATCCTTTAACACCGAGCTTTTGCTGGGAATCCCGGCCGGGATTTACGTCTACGCGACTCGGATTTATGACTACACGCGCCAGGAGCCGCCGGCGTTTGGCGAGGCGACCGCTCTGGGCTCCGTTCTTCTCGCGGTCCTCGCGGTCTTGTTCTTTTTCTACCAGCGTTATCTCAAAGGAAAAAGTTTTACGGTTGTAGGAGGGCAGGGTTATTCGACCCTGCCAGTCAAACTGGGAAGGTGGAGATATCCGGCGCTATGGGGTTGCCTTTTGTACTTCAGCCTGACGATGGGACTTCCCCTGGCTTTTTTGTTAATTGGCTCGTTCATGCGCCGCTATGGTTTTTTTCACTTGAAGTCGCCTTTTACATTTGGCCATTGGCAGTCTCTATTCAGTGATCCGATATTTTTTGTGTCGCTAAAGAATAGTTTCGTCATCGCCACAGTGACTGCCCTGGCGGGCATCCTGCTTTACTCCTCGGTAGGCTACTTACTGGTTGCCAAGAGATTCCGTGCGGCTTCATTGCTCGACTTTCTTTGCTGGCTCCCCTGGGTGCTGCCCGGCATTCTGATGAGCCTTGGACTTCTCTGGCTCTTCCTTGCGACGCCCTTGAGAGGATTTCTGTTTGGCTCCGTCTGGGGAATCGCTCTGGCGATGCTCATCAAGGATAGTCCCGTAAGCACGCAAGCATTCAAGGCGGCGTTTTTACAACTCAGCCCCGAGTTCGAGGAAGCCGCCAGGGTCAGCGGGGGTTCTTGGCCGCATATCTACAGAAAAATTCTTTTCCCGCTTGTGGCCCCGGTCGCCGCCGCGGTGGGGCTGCTGAACTTCGGCAGCGCGCTGACGAACATCAGCACTCCGGTGCTGCTCTACAGTGCCCAATCGCGCCCTCTTTCAATCCTCCTCCTGGAGTACAGTGTGACTGGAGAACTTGAGCGGGCCGCGGCGCTGGGCGTGCTGATCACCGCGGTGATATCTCTAATGATGCTAGCCGGAAGAAAAGTGGGGCTCCATCTCACTGGGTCGTAGAAGGAAATGGGGGAGGGGACATGACAGGCACAACTCGCCAGATGGGATCGTTTCATCCCCCTGTAAGAAAAAATATATTCCGGTGGACTGTAGACACCGGCTGCTGAAAAGAAGAGCAATCGCAAAAGGGAAGTAGCCGCCGCATTTGAAACCTTGAAATCATCTTTGGGAGGGAATAAAAAGTAGAGCTGCGCCCCCGTAGCTCAGCTGGATAGAGCACAGGATTCCTAATCCTGGGGCCGTGGGTTCGAATCCCGCCGGGGGCATTGAAAGCAAGGACTTAGAAGCATCCTCTTGCGACTCTAGATTTGCCGCCTGCCTCATTGCGCACGTACTTCTGTCTCTTCGTTAGGCGTCCCGGGAATTCAGGTATTTCCTGTCCCGAGATTAGGGTATTTACCCGATTTCCCTTATGCTCGCATTCGGGTATTTACCCTCCATGTTACTGTTAAGCGTTTTAATCATCTCTTGACACGTGAAGGTCTAAGTGAAGGAATAACCATCGGTGAAGAAGGAGGTTTTCATGGATGATGGCATATCCCTATCTGTAACCGAAGCGGTCCGGGTGCAGCCCCTTTCTGAAGCATCTGTTGCCCTACTGCGCGAGTTGGTGGCCCACCTACGGCAGAGCCGCACCCAACTCCGTGAGGAATGGGCGCGGCGTATCACTGAGGCGCAGTTGCTCACGGCGATGAGCAAAGACGAGATTTTCGCCGAAGCGACGGCTGTCTACGATAACTACGTGGACGTCCTAGAGACGGGATCTGTGGAGGCCTTGCAGGCCTATGCTCGTAACCTCTCGGAACGCATCATTCCGCGCGGTGTGCAAACCCATGAGGTCGTAGGTATCGTGCTGCTTTTGCGAGACGTGCTCGCACGCTCCCTATTTGCCAAATATCAAGCAGACTTTACCAAGCTCAACCGTGTGCTGGACGCTTATGAGCCCGCCGCCAACCGCATAGCCAACACGGTGGGTGTAAGCTTTGTCCAGGAACGTGAGCGGGTCATCCGAGCGCAGCAGGAGGCCATCCGTGAACTTTCGACTCCTGTGCTACCCGTCCGCGAGAGGCTGCTCATTTTACCGGTTATCGGTACGGTTGACCCGCTGCGGGCGCGCCAATTAACCGAGCAGCTCCTGCGAGGCATCCGTACGAACCGTGCCAGGGTCGTCGTGATGGACATCACGGGTGTGCCTGCGATGGACGCCACGGTTGCGAACCACCTGGTGCTCACGGTAGAAGCGGCGCGGCTATTGGGCGCCACGGTGATCGTCACGGGATTGTCGCCTGAACTTGCTCAGACTCTGGTCAACATCGGTGTTGACTTGAGCAAGATGGACACAGTAGGTGATTTGCAAGGGGGCATCGAGGAGGCCGAACGGCTGTTAGGTTATAAGGTTTCGCCGGTCGAGGAATCACCTAAACAATTATAGTTACGCGGAAGCCGTGCAAGTACCTATCCTGAAACAACGCGATTATCTGATTGCCAGCATTCAAGCTGCACTCACCGACGCCGATTTGTTACAACTCCGCGATGCTCTGGTGGCTCAGGTAGGCACGTTTCGCTCCAGGGGGGTTATCGTCGATGTCACCGCTCTTGATGTGATGGACTCGTTTGCCGTCCGCACTCTACGTGACCTCGCGCACATGATCAGGTTACGGGGGGCGGAGACAGTCATCGTCGGCATCCAACCCGAGGTCGCTTTTGCTATGGTCCAGTTGGGCCTAATACTGGAGGGCGTGTCGACCGCGCTGGACTTGGAGGAGGGTCTGGCTTTTTTAGACAAGAAACTCAAAGCTGGAAGCCGAGCCGGCTGACAGGGACGCCCTTGGAAAATTCCGAAATAAGGGTGCATATCGACTCGGACAGTGACATCGTAACTGCGCGCCAGAAGGGGCGGGAAGTAGCTGCCCAGTTGGGCTTTGTATCCACGGACTTAACCCTTATCGCCACCGCCATCTCGGAGCTGGCGCGCAACATTCTCCTCTATGCCCACCGGGGAGAAATCGTCTTGAGTCGGGTTGAAGATAGTACCCGGCGTGGCATCGGGGTGGTAGCGCGTGACGATGGACCTGGTATCCCTGA
>VBLN01000477.1 GCA_005878685.1 Deltaproteobacteria bacterium
CGTGACCAGATAGTAAATGTCATAGGCGTCTTTGTCCTTAGGATTTTCGTCAAACGCTCGTGCCTTAAGGACTAAACATGCGGGAAGATTCGCTACACTTATTTCCGCATCTATGACTTCTCCGGCAAGCGTTGCACCTGAGATTTTTCTCTTAAACGTAAAAGTCTCTTTGACTTCTTCTTTCCCTCCAAGAAGGTCAACGATCACTGTCTTGCCAGCAACTTCTCGGCGCATTCGTTGGCTCGCGGACCGCTGGTAACCTTTCTCCTCCAGCCTTTGCATGATCCTCTCAAGCTCAACCATCGGAACCAGGAAAGCTAAGTCAACATCTTCGGTACCGGCAAACCCAATTGCTTCAGGCGTACGATCCGGACGATCGAGAAGATAATAAACTGCCCATCCGCCGATCAGATAAAACTTGTCTGCATAATCCTTCAAGCACGAAACGACGTCGTTAAGAACCTGCCGGCACGCCTCAAGAGAATCCTGGCTATACAACGTTGTCCCCTCAAAATTTGAGCCGCTCGCGACGGAGTTCCTCTGCTGCCTCCTGCCCGCGACCACCGATTGCCCAAAGATCCAGATAGAGCTGGAGATCGCTTACGACGTAGATCCCCTTAACTTGTCTGGACCCGATGAACTCATTCTCTTGTTCCACAACCCCGATGAGGAGGTTCCCTTCAGAGGATACTTGATTCGCCTTAACTTCCTCCAAGAATTCCTCCTTTAAGATATCCACGTACAAGTGAACTCCAGTCGGGGCAAGGTATGAGGAGATCAAGGATGCCCCGCTCGGGCCGGTGAACGCGTACCGAACTCCGTGGTGGAGGGCCGCAGTTTTAAGCCTCGTTAGCGATTCTTTGATGGAAGCGGCTTTAATAACGTACCTCGCCCATCTGGGCGCCCGCCGGTAATATTCCTCCCTCCAGGCTTCCAACAGGCGTGCCGGATCTTCCAGCTTGAACGCTCTGAGCTCCTTCTTGGCGAAGAAGTTATTTTCTAGCGCTGTTGCGATTCGGTGAATCAGCCCGATACTGACTCCGGTCTCTGTCGCCAGTCCTTTAAGTGTCCAGACGCGCTTCGGATCCGACAACAAACAGCGAATGACTCGGGACGACTTAGGAGAGAAGAGACTTTGGACCTCTCTTGGCTTTTTGAACTTATTTGGGTATCCCGTGCGCTCAATATGGAGGCCGTCAAGACTTAGCAGACAGTTCCCTGAGAGATCAATGAAACCCACTCCCAGATCGCGACAAATCGATGCCCCTTCCGTGCTTATATATGGCGCGATGATCACGGCGTAGTCATATTTGGTGCTCGCCAGAAGATTTTTAAGCCACGCTGCTGAACGACGAAGGACAGAAGGCTCGCCGCTGGCTTTGGCCTCTGCCGCAACCTTGAATTTCTTTTGCCCAAAACTTAATAAGAGATTAAAATCTAGTCCACGATCGGCTTCCCTGGACTCGGTGGAAACTTGTTTAATCTCTAAGTTAGGGATCGCTTGGAGAACCGCGAGCGCTCCCCTGAGAAGGTCTCGCTCCGCGCCTCTAGTAGAGCTGGGTAGTAGCCCTTTTGGTTTCAATATTCTCTGTGTTTCACCCATTGGGTTGAAAATGCGAAGACTTTTGATCCCTTGAACTTTTGAACTCTTCAACCTTTTAATCTTATATGCTCGTTTGACGTAAAACCACCAACTGACCTAATGTGACACTTTCCCGTAAAACAGAGAGGAGGACATCGCCGTGGTTTTGAGTAAAATCCGACTCCTATGCAGCGACATCTCGCATATGCCGCTGCACTTCACCTTTCGGGACTCTGGGGTCACCCAAAAACACGGCTTTGAGCTCGAGGTCGATATTGCCGAGGTTAAGCAAGGCGATAGGCCGGTCAGGAAGATGCGAGAGCGCGCCTCCTGCCTCTTGGCTGGAGACTACGAATTTCTAAGCGGACTCCACCATGAGACTTACGTCTACCGCGCTAAAGGCGACAAGAGATTTGTTTATTTGGCGCAGACACAAGATCATTGGGATGACCGATTGATCGCACGTTCAGAAATCAAAGAGCCTAAGCAACTCGAGGGAAAAAAGATCTTTACGCTGCAGGTCCCCTGTGTGAGCGGAAACCTGGACTACGCGCTAAGGCAAATAGGCGTGGACACATCCAAAGTCGAGTTCATCTCCTCGCGCTCCGTGGTCAGAGACTACTGCCAGGCCGTCCAGATGGTGGCGCGCGGCGAACTCGATGCCGCGAACGTGGACATTCCTTTTGATCTTCAAGCACAAAAACGAGGCCTGCGAGTGATCCCGCTCCCCGCCGTCCCGGTGATTCATAACACCACCATCTGTGCGAGCACGGAGCTCGTGCGCCAAGACGAGGAGACAGTCCTGGCGTTTTTGCGGGCGCTGATAGAGACTATTCATTTCTTTAAAACCGAGAAGCAAAAGGTCTGCGCCATCCTCAGCCGTGAACTCGCGCCCTTAATCCACTTGCAGGGCGACGACGAGGTGGAATACTTACACCTGGAGTGGAGCCGGCTTCTGAGTGCCAAGCCCTATCCTCATCCGCTGGCCATATGGAACGTCTATAATCTCGAAGTGGCCCAGGATCCGAAGGTCAACTTCATAGGCCCTCTGGAAACCTGGGACACGCATTACCTGCGCATGATCGACGACAGCGGATTTATCGACAGACTCTATGAAAACTCATCCGCCAAGGCCGCAGGAAGATGAGATGAGAAGAAATTATCCTCTTGGGTTCGCTTTCCTCTCGGTCGCAATCAGCGCCTCGCTGTTGGTCCTCACGGACCACGGGGCATCAGGCCAGGAGCTGACAAAGATCCGTCTGGCTTACAGTGGCACGGGCATCAGCAACTATATTCTCGAATTGCCCCGCAAACAGGGAATCTTCCGTAAGAACGGATTAGAGGTCGAAATCGTCTATGTCGGCAGCGGCTCTCTGCTGCTCCAGACCTTGATCGCAGGCAGCTTCACTGCCGCCGTCTCGCAAGGATCGGAGGCCGTCCTGGGGAAACTGCGGGGCGCCGACCTGCGCATCGTCGCCTCCATCGCCAACCGCTT
>VBLN01000078.1:0-8241 GCA_005878685.1 Deltaproteobacteria bacterium
CATCGAGCGCAGCTCGCGAGAAATCGGAGGTATTTTATGCTACTCACTCAATCTCAATTGAAAGCCTATAGAACCGCGTACAACAGTCTCCCCGACGACGTGGATGCGGCATATGCAAAACTATTAAAAAATCCAGCACGCCTCAAAATTATCCGTGGTGCCCTGCGCATCATCAAGAAACACGATGCGAACGAGTTTCTCGGGCTATTCCTTCTTCATCGTCATTTCGTCTGTGCTCCGGGAACGGTTTTCGTGGAGCGACGATACACACCGAAGAGGGGCCACGCGCCGGTTCTCGTCACTCAAGCAGAGCATATTTCGAAGGCTCCTCGGCGAGTCTCTGCCCATAGATTCTCAATTGTACGAGACGGCAAGGTTCAGCCTCTAGAGTTCACAACTGACGCGATCGCAGCTACGGCGTATAAGCAATTTGTTGTGGACGAGCGTCTCTCTCAGGAACTGGGCAACTATCTCGCGGCTAACGGTGCCTCTTCGGCCTTAGGTGTTGGTATTTTCGTTCGAACAGGCACTATGGGAAAAGCCACAAGTGTTTTTCTAGAGGAGACAGATTTTGAAGACCGCTCGTCCGTCGTCCATGTGCTCCCACGATTGCCCCACGAGGTCGGACGGGCAGTTCCAACACTATGGACATTCGGTGAGAACGCGTATGGATGTTGCACAGGACAGTGTGTTGCCTATTGCAGCCATGGTTCCGGACTAGGATATTGTGGACACCGGAAGACCGGAGGACACATGGTTTGCGTGTAACACTTCAGTGCCGCGTTGCGGAACAACCGCCCCTCGCGTGGCGAGAGCGACTCCACCGAAGCGTTACTTAATCATTCGCCGCTTCGGCGTTGCTGCGAATCCAGTCTTTGAGACCTTTCTCCTCTTCATCCTTGTGCGCATGATGCACCTTGGCGTGCAGCCAGCCCAGCTCGACGACTTCATCTACGCTGCCGGAGATCGTTATGGTGCAGCCCTTTTCACTCGGATATTTTCTGCAGTCGACTTTAACCCGTTTCGCCATAAAATGTTCTCCTTTCTTGTCGGTCTATGCGTTACATCTTCTAGCTATTTTATCTGGCATACTTTATGGGGGTCTTAGCTGGCAGCTATCACAGCGGCCGCAAGCCAGTCCCTCCGGCGTGGGATCATAGCAGCTCCACGTGAGAGCATAGTCGACCCCGAGATCGAGCCCTTTTTTAATGATCTCGGCCTTTGTCATTCGAATCAGCGGGGCGTGGATCTTTATTTGGGACTTTCCTTCCACGCAAGCTTTGGTAGCAAGGTTGGCCATCTTTTCAAAGGCCCGGATATATTCCTCGCGGCAGTCAGGATAGCCGCTGTAGTCGAGCTGGTTGGCGCCGAAGAAGATATCTTCGGCCCCGAGTTTTTCTGCCAGGGCGAGAGCGAAAGAGAGAAAGATCGTGTTCCGAGCTGGCACATAGGTCGTCGGAATGCCCTGTGAAATTTCCTGAGGGCTTCGCCCCTTGGGCACTTCGATCTCATCGGTCAGGGCGGAGCCGCCGATGGCTCTCAGATCAAAATCGATGATCCTATGATCTTCGACTCTGAAAAATGCCGCTACTTGCCTTGCGGCTTCGATTTCGCGCTGGTGTCGCTGGCCGTAACGGAAGGTTAAAGCCGAGACTCTGTATTCTTCTCCCTTGGCAATAGCCAAGGCGGTGGAAGAGTCCACCCCGCCGCTTGAAAGGACAACCGCTTTCTTGCCCGTCATGAGTTGAAGGGACTACTTCACCTGGCTCCCCTCTACCGGGTAACGCTTCTCGATCCACCCGGGAAAGCCTTCATAAAGCACCTTCATGTTGCGATGGCCTTTTTGATAGAGGATGCCATAGGCCAGACTGGCCAGGTGATGTGGGCAAGCTCAATATAAGACGATCAACTGGTTCTTTGGAAATTCAGTCAGACGGTTGGGAACATCATCCAACGGGATGGAGATGGAGCCCTTAATATGGCCCTCGCTATATTCCTCTTTGGTGCGCACATCGACGATCAATGGTTTCTTCCCGGACGTGATTTCGTCGGTGAGTTGGCTTAGATAAATAAAGTCAGGAACCACGCCTTTGGGCAATTGTTGCTGCGCGTATTTCGGATATTTGCTGGGATCGGCGCGGATTTCACTATGCTGATAGGCAAATCCCAGAAGCAGAACCGCAACGCCGATAACCATTTTTCTGCTAGGACAATATTTCATGGTAGCGCTCCTTTAAATCCGCTGTATCGTGCCAACTCTTCCGGACTCTGGACGCCTACATAGCGTTGTCCGTTAATGATCCAAGTCGGATAAGTCTCAATGCGCGAGGCCTCGCAAACCGAGGCTTGGCGCGTGTTGGGGCCGAGCGGGCTGCATTCGATATAGGGCAAGCGGCTGGCGGAAGAGCCAAATATTCGCTTTTGTTCAAGACAATGGGGGCACCAGTAGGCGCCGTAGAATTTGGCCTCGGTCCTGGCCAAATTCTCTGCCAAAGCCCGAAGCTGAGGATCTTCCGGCCCCAATGACCTGCCCCATATCCCGGCGTAATGGAGGTGGAGGGCGAGGACAACAACAGCTCCAGCAGTCAGAGTCTTCGCCAACCACGATGGCCAAGAAAATTTTGATAGATCCACCGGCCGTTGGAAAACAACGGTCACTAAGATGACCGAGAACAGCGCAGCAGACGTGAGGCAATAGGGACAGGCTGCATTGAGTTCTATAAGCGAAACCGAAGTCAGGTAGCCGCTGTATAAGACGCCAAAGAGGGCAACGATCCACGCGAGCTTCCAATGCGCGTCAACGCGTTTGATCCAAGCTATTGCCGCCAGGCTCGAGTAGGCCAGGAATCCCCAGAGCGAGGTCGGCAGGCCGAAAAGCTCTGACCAACGGCTGCTCAAGACGACATCACACCCGCTCCCCGCAGCGCAGCCCGCAAGCGCTTGACCCTTCCAAGTCGTGATCGTCAGGTAAGCGGTGAGCCCCATTCCGACGAGCGCCAAGCCAAACAGCGGCCAATTGGGAACAACTCTGACTGGGATCTGCTGGCTCGCTTGCTTCTTACCTGCACTCTTCTTTCTGGCTGGTTTAGCCATCATTAGCCTCGAAGCAATGTCTTTAAGTCGCGCCTCAGCCGCTTCCGAGCCTCACCATCACTGCTCTCGTAGTAACCGCGGATCTGTCCTTTGCCATCGATCAAGACAAACCGTGAGCTGTGAAGCACGACATCGGCCTCTTCTCCTCTTTTATCCGAAGCGGGCACCGCGCTCAAGTGGAAGCCTTCTTGGGCCAGACGGTAGATCTCTTTCTTTTCTCCCGTCAAAAAGAGCCAGCGGTGAGGATCTGCCTTAAAGCGATCGGCGTATCTTGCCAGAACTTCCGGCACGTCATGTTCTGGATCCACAGAGATGGAAACAAATGCGAGATCGGAGCTATCTGCCATCTCAGTCTGTAGCTTCGCCATCTCGGCGCTCTGGAGCGGACAGCTGTCTTTGCAGTCGGTATAAAAAAAATCGGCAACCCAGATCTTGCCTTGGAGGTCTGATAATTTGATTTGCCTCCCGCTTCGTTCGGTGAGCGAAAAGTCCGGGACTGTGCCGAAGGATCGTAATCCCTCGAGCGGCCTCTCGTCCCATCCTCCTTGTCTCGGCCACACTGTTAGCCGGCTCCACGCTAGCGCGGCTAAGACTGCTGCCAGCACGATCAGCAGCGCGCCCCACAAAAAGTGCTGTACCCTCAGGTTGCCCATCGCTATCCCGGCGGTATCTTTTCTACCAGTTTTCCGTTGCTGTAAAGTTCGTAGCCTTGCAATTGTAGCTCGTAGCCTCGCGGCGGATGGTCGCTCATGTCTACAACTGTGAGGTCGAGAACAATGAGAGTCGCCTGTTTCGCTGCCACTGAAAAGGATAACTTAATGGGTCCGACGAGATTTTTGATTGCGGTTCTGTCTTCGCCCTTTTTGAGGATGCCTTCTACCCCCTTGAGTTTAAGGTGGATGGCCTCAAAGGACCCCGAAGCTATCTCGCCTTTGAAAATCGTCGCCGAACGATTGCCAACATATCTTGTCAGGTCGACTCTCTCTGCCGTGGGCTTTAACTCTTTCCAGCCCGTCTGCCAAAACTTTAACCCGCTTTTGGGGCTCACCAGAACCGTCTCTAAGATAATCTCTAACTTGGAGAAGTCGTCTATCGCATCGCGATGGTCTTTAACTCGGATCTCCAGCGCGCCGCCATCGCGTGGTTGGGCCAATGTCGTCTGCCCTGAGAGCAATATAAGGAATAAGATCAGGTAGAGCATCAACCTCCCTTCGATAAGCTGCTCAGGGTGGTGAGTCAGTCGAACCACCGGCTGCCAGCATCGCGATGTCCTTCAGCACCTCTTTTTCTTGCCACGTATCGCCATAGTAGTTAATTCGCTGCATTCCATCGCGATCAATGAGAGTTGTGAGCCCGGTGTGTTGAATCTGACCGTTGCTTAGCCTTTTTACCTTGACGCCAAACGCGTCCCATACTTTTGACAAATTCTTTTTGTCCCCGGTTAAGAAAGCCCAGGAGCGAAGATCGGCCCTGTAGCTCCCACCGTAGGACTTAAGAACGACTGGTTTGTCCGTGTCAGGATCCGTAGTGATACTGAGGAGAAAATAGCCGGTTTGTTTCTCCGCCTCCAACTGTTGCTGGATATGGGTCAGCTTGGCCGTGAGCAGCGGGCATAAGTCTGGGCAGGTGGTAAAGATAAACGTTACCAGCACGACCTTTCCCCGAAGATTCGCGAAACGAAAACTTCTGCCATCCTGATCCGTAAGAGTAAAGTCTGGGACGTTGGTCTTGACGACCTTTCGTCCTGCTTCGGTCCTCTTGGGTGGCCCAGGAAAGTGGGAAAAGGCCGGCGCGGTCAAGAGGGTCGCAAAGAACAGGGCGAGAAAAAGTCTAAGGAACATTGGTGAACTCGTAGGTAACGGCGATTTGTTTTGTCCCGTCCGGAAGATCTCCCCGGACCAGGTAGGTGGAAGAGTACTCCTGTTCCTCGCGCGGCAGCAGCTTCGTCGGTAACAGAAGGCCACATTCAACCAGATCGAGGTACTCCGTCATATCCTTGGGCTCGACCCGATGAAGGCTTTTCATGAAGACCTCCCGGTTGGAGAGGTTTTTAATTCGCAGGCGAACATTGAAGAGTTCATCCTGGCGACTAATGAACTCTCGCTGGTCCCAGCTGACTTCGAGCGGCAAGGCGTCATTCACTCGCGCTTCAAAGCTTAGCCGTATCCCAGCCGCCCAATTCAGAAAGAGTCTCCAGCCTCCACTTTCCTTTACCAGATCAAAATCCTGCTCCCCCTCGATCACGGGAATACGCCCCTCCATAGACCATTGATCAAGCTTTTGCAGGAGCGCCCTCTGCTCTTTTGTCGAAAGAGCGTTGAGGCGCTCCTCATCCCAGTCTAAGAGAGGGCCTGAAAGCTTGTTCGCGTCCGGGAGCTTGAGTTTTAACTTGATGTGGGCGCGTTCCCCGATGGTTTTCTCTTCGATCGGAGTCGCTTGAATCCAGCCGGCGAGCTTGTTTCCGACCTCAAGCGTGAAACCGTCGAAGGTGCCCCGTTCTCTTACGTAGGTTTTCTCATCCTTCAGCCGGCGGTCCTCAGAAGAGATCAGGCGGTAGGCCTGTCTAAAGTCGCGGGCGTAGGCGGCCTTGAGATAGTCGACGAGGATCTCGACCGGGCCCGATGCCGCGCTGCGCCGCTCGGCCACGAGCAAATAGGCGGGCGGTAAGATGAGCAGCAGCGCGGAGGCGACAAGGAGAAAGAGATTTCTACCGCCGGGGCGCATCTATTTCCTCTCACGTGCAACTTCGGTCTGAGCGGCTACTGCTTTAACGCTCCCTTAGCCGGGATGGTCCAGAAATAAACCGTGCGCCCGTTGACCCGCTCTGTCTTGTCCGGCTTCCAATCTCCCATGTCAAAGGCGTGAGAGACGACCCGAGAGCCCGGCTTAAGTTGACTTAACAGGTTCGGCCTTAGTTTTAAATTCACGTCGGGCAAAAGGTACATCGTCACCACCGTCGCACCGGATAGGTCCACAGTCAGGATATCCTGCTGGCGGATCTCTGCGAGCTTTTCCACTCCCGCTTTCCGAATGTTTTCCCGGGACTCTTTAATGAGGTCCGGGTCAATCTCGAATCCCACCGCCCGTGCGCCCTGCTTTGCTGCCGTGATAACGATTCTTCCATCACCAGAGCCCAGATCATAGACTACATCCCCTTTCTTAACTGCGGCCAAATCCACCATCTTGTCCACGACCTCTTGAGGAGTCGGCACAAAGGGAACGATTTTCTTGGACTCGATGCCTGCATCCTGGGCAAGCGCCGCGTCCGTTGCAGCTCCGAATAGACTTGGGCCGAATGCCAACCATGCGATTAGCGCCAGCAGCGCGCATGAACCGAGCCATGAAGATCCGCGGTGTGTTCTCATCTGGGCTTACCTCCTTTTGCGATCATAGCAAAAAATATTCAGTTTGAAACAGAGAGCCAAAGGTCGGTTACTTCATCACAAAATTGACTTTGTCGCTGGCGTCGAGCTCGGTCTGGTGATCTTTGGCTACGACCCTCAGCTCCAGTGTGTGCTTGCCCGGCCGGATTCCCGTCAAAGTTCCTTTCTCGCTTTTGAACATGCCCATCATCTCGCCATCGACGTAAGCGTGGACGTGCTCACCGCGCTTGCCCTTCGTTAGCTTGAATTGAAGCGGAACCTTATCGCCCTTCAGGATCTCGCCCGCCTTAGGAGAGACGATCTTCACGCTGGCGCCTTCTGCCGGCTGAAGCGCCGACTTGGCCGGCTTCTTTGCCGGCTGTTTCATGGGCATGTCCATACCCTTCATGTGCCCTTCTTGAGATAGTGCCGATACCGAAAGCGAGAGGATCCATACTGTCACAAGAGGAACTAAGCGCAGACTTTTCATCTCCTATCCTCCTTGATCTTCATTGCACTACAAAATCAGTTTGGGCGCTAGCATCCAACTCGGTTTGGTGGTCCTCGGCGACGATCCTGAGCTCCAGCCTGTGTTGACCCGGCTGGATTCCCGTGAGAGTTCCCTGCTCGCTTTCGAACATACCCACAAGCGATCCGTCCACGTAGGCGTGAACATGATGGCCTCTTTTTCCTCTAATCATCGTGAATCGAATCGGAATCTGGTCGCTATGAAAAACTTGTCCTGGTTTTGGAGTCACTAGGGTGACTCTCGCTCCTTCGGCCGCTTGAAGTTTTCCTCCTTGATGGAGGTGGCCCGCGGTCGCATCAGTTTGGTGCTGGGAGTGCGAGCTGTGGAGCGCTGGAGGAAGCACCGTGAGGAAACCTGTCACACAAAGAACGAGAAGGCCGAGAAGGCTCTCAGCACCGATTCTATTCAGGGCCTTTCTCCCAAGGAGAGGCGCTTCCGCTTTCGCTTGCGCAGCTTTGAGGAGCCTCGGCTTGGTCGAAAGAAAATTAAGGGTGCCCAGAATAAACATGACGCAGAAGAGGAAAAGCTTTAATAGTAGGACCCTGCCATAAGAGGTTCCCCAGAGCGCGTTGAAGGGCTGGACATGTATCCAGCTCTGGTAGAGTCCAGTGAGGAAGAGGACGGCGACACTGATAAGCGCGATGGTCGAGAAGCGGCCGACGATCTCGGCGGCCCAGAATAGAGACGACCGTAGTCGCGTGAGACCCTGAAAAAGAGTCCAGAAAAGCACTGGCAGTCCTCCCGCCCAGAGGGCTGTTGCAACAAGATGGATGGCATCGGCCGCAACGATGATCGAGGTGTTTTCCTTTACAGCGCTCGCGTGACTCATGAGACTACGGCAGGCGACCAGAGGCCACGCAAGCATGAATAGTATGCGAGCCGCCCTTGCAGCTTTTGCATCCCTAAGGAGCAGAATTCCTCCCACCATTAGGAGAACTCCGTAGACTTCACGTCCCAGCCAAACCCTGCCGCTCTGAGTGCGAAGCAGATAACGGTTTAGAGTATCCAGCGATGGAATTTGTCCGCCCTGGAGCTTTGCCCCTTGAACCACGAGCCAGATACCGGCAACGAAGAGGAAAGCAAGAAGCAGCGCTAACGAGGAGAGGAAAAGTTGTCGACAAATTTTGGCGGGCTCTCCTTTTGGCAGCACAAAACCAGCCGTCATTAGAGTACCCACGAGGAGAGCAGAAACAGCGAACAGGATGCCGGAAACGGCTGCTTCAAGGACAAACATGATCAGTGGTCACTTCTTCCCGG
>VBLN01000078.1:8262-12440 GCA_005878685.1 Deltaproteobacteria bacterium
GAGGGTGTCGGGTGAAATTCGCTGCACCTTTCCCTGGCTGACAGCACCGCCAGCGGAGCTCTTCGCCACAATCCGGCTGAATTCGAGTTCCACTCCTTCGGTGAATTGGATCCGCACCTGGCCGGGTGATTCCGACACCGTGGGTCCGTCGGCTGGAGTCACAGTGGTGGGATAGGCGTGTGCCCATGCCGCTGCCCTGAGCCCGCTCAGCGATAGACACAGAACAAGAAGGCTAAGGACGATTGAAAACTTGGAAGACATAAGTCGCCTCGTACATCTCTTTCTCCTTGAGTCATTGTGACTTGTCTGCAATCGTAAAGGAAAAATCGCCCTCGATGACATGCGTGTCCTTCGACAAGGCCTTCCAGTAGACTCGGTAAACGCCGGGCGCTAGCGCCGGCAGATCGACTTCGAGCATGCTGGCATCCGCGGCGTTCAATCGGCTATTGCCTTTATCCACCCGCTGTTTGACAGAGTTGTAGACAGTGATAGTGCTGAAGACCGGTTCCAGCTCTCCATCGAACCAGATTGTCACCTTGAGCGGCGGAGTCGTGATCGTCCAGCCGACTCTTGGCTCCGAATGGATCGGGAAGGCGTGTCCTTGGCTTTGAGAAGGGATGGCGGTGAGAGTCAAAGCCAAGACTGAAGCGTAAACCTCTAGCTGCAGTTGTCTCATTTTTGCGTGGGTCCTATGACTCCCCACGGCGTCCAGGTAAACACGTTAAACCAGATGTCGTCGATAAAAACGTGGATTAATCCTCTTACCCCGACATTTTTACCCGAAAAATTATAACTTGAACATATCTTCCTGCCCAGAGAAGACCAGGATTGGCAAAGGCAGTTGTGCGCCTAGCATCTGGCCCGGAGACTGGAGTCTCAAAGTTAAACTCCACCACCGGGAAGAGGCGGTCGAAGGGTGCGCCGATCCCCATATCTTTAACAAACGATTGGAGGTACGGAATGCTGTAAGTGATAGCGATCCCATAAGGGATCGTGGTTGGATGTCTCTCGGTATCCTGTTCGATATCTCCGTCTTCATTGATCGTCGTTGTAACGGTTCTCCTGTGTGAAGGGATACTCACTCCAAGAGAACCAGTGATCGCCAGAGGCTTCAGGTAGTTGAGCGAATCAGGTAGGTCACCGAGTCCTTTTCCAAAAAATAGACTCGGGGTGAAAGTGCTGATTCTTTCGGCGACCCTTGCCAGCCCGATCCCTCCGACTTCAGCGTTAAAACCGACACTTAAAATACCTTCATGGTCAGGACTTCTCAGCAGACTATATTTGAGTGAGAACTCCGGGTTTCCGGCTCCAGAAGTTCGGCGTTCACCCGCTGGTTCTTCAAAGAGATATTGCCATCCGATCCCGATGGCGAAGTCGGGAGTGAGACGCTTGGAAAATTCAAATCCGACGCTGGTCTCTCTCCCTTCTTTGTTTTTGCTTTCCCGATCCACCGTTAGAAGATCCATTTCGTCAGACGGGAAGGGGTCGTCGACTGCTATGGTTGTTGGGATGAATCTTTTTCCCACCACCCCATGGGCATAGGCAGATCCACTGAATGGGACCAGTGTTAAAAGCGATAGTAGGGTGACAACAATGCACTTTTTCATAGGCTCCTCCGTTGACAGTCGATACTGGAGACACTCTCCAGGTTAAAGATGAAGACCAGCAGAACAGGCGTAAGGCCACTCAGAAGAGACGCTTACGATCTGTCGGCTTTGACTCTGATCAGCGGGAGTCAGACTAGAGGAGGAGCCCTTTGGGAGAATGGAGAAGGAGTTAGATTCGGGATCCAAACTTCACGAGAGAGTACGACTCCCCCGATGACTGTTTGGATCAGTAGGAGACTTACCGGCGCGATGAGATTGAGATGGCAGCTTTTGGCGACCGACTGGGCGATGCATGGGGGGTTGTCGGGAGTAGGACGGGAAGGATGCTGGTGTGGGTCCGCATGACCCTTAGGCTGCGGGCTGGAGAACTCTTCGAAGAAGTGATGGACTCAGTGCGGAGCAGAAAAGAGGATGAAGAAGACTAAAAAGGTTGCCGTAGAGAGGCAGAAAGGGCGCGTGACTCGCAAGCTTCTCCGAAGCGCTTTCATTCAGAAAAGCGATTTTCTCATATGCGGGGCAAAATTACCAGTGCCAGACTTGATCGTACTGGTCGATGAGTTCCGGCAATTCCTTTCGCTTTATTTTTTTTGCTCCAGGAATCAGATCGGCGCCGGACAATCCCCGTTCCTCGGCGTCCTCTTCAACCAGATAGACCGGCACCCCTTTTTCGACCATTTTCGCTACGTCTTTATCGATCTCTGGCGGATGCGTCAGCGTCATGTTGCCAAAAGCCAGTCCGGAGGCGTCTTGTCCTTTGGCTGCATAGTTCACGGCATTGGCCCGAAGAAGAATGGAGATGTCGGCGCCGCTATTCTTGAGCGCATGGGTGAGCCAGAGAATTGTGTCATCCTGTTCTTCTAGGGTGGCCCTGTAGGCCGTTTCTACAATGTTGAGAATCTTGGGCATAGTCTTTAGCCTCCCTTCGCTTATTTCGTTGGAATCACGAGCGTGGCGTTGCTCGCCAGAGAGGCGTCCAAAAAGTCCTTGGGCCCTCCTCGTCTCGGGCCCTGAATCCAATCGCCCGCGCTCCGTTCGTCCACACAGAGGCCACAGTTAATCCAATCTAGCTTCACCCCCCTTGCTGTTTGCCAACTGAAAGAGGGACGCGATCCAATCTTTGGTTGTGGGATGGTGCTCGTCTTCTACCGATGTCCCCTTGACTGGGTTCGGATGGGGTTGCTGCGCCTTCATTGTGAGGTTGACCGCACCCTCGTAGGCGAAGACGTTCACATTGTGCCCCTTTTCGAGAGCGGCGTGGATGATGCGCCCTCCATGAGAGCGAGCTATCAGCTCAGAGATTCGACCGGTTGATTGTTTTGCGGAGCGTGGCTCGAGGGAACGAAAACCCTATCTTCTATATGACGGGATCTATCATGAAGTCAACGGGCCATTGTCCAGGTCAATCTCAATCCGATCCTATTTTTCCAGCCTGAAGCGATAGATGTAAGTGAACTCCGAAGCGACATTCTCTCCATCCCTTCTTGCCGGCTCAAAACGGAATTGCTTGACCGCCTTCAGCGCCTCCTCATCAAAGCCCATGCCGGCGCTTTTCGCAATTTCCACCCGTGTCACCTTTCCCTCTTTGTCGACAGAGACCTTAAGTGTGACATCGGCCTCGAGTCCCATGCGCAAAGCCATCGGCGGATAAGAGGCCTTGGCTGTTTGCACGGGCTTGGCCTCGCGGAAGCCTTTTTCGCCTGTGCCTGGTCCCGGCGGTCCTATTTCCCGGCCGGTCCCACTCTTGCCTAAACCCTCCCCTCCCCGCACAGCCACGTCGCCACCGTCGAAGAGGTTCCCGGCTTCGCTGCCGGTCCCCGGCGTGCCGACAGCGGCGCTTTGTGCCTCTCCGCCCCCGCTGGCTGAAGGGGATAAGGTCAGAGGTTCTTCAGGCTCGCTTTTTTTGGTCGCGAGATTCTCTTGTTTCGGAATCTCTCTCCGCGCGGGGGGCGGCAGCGGCGCTGGTTTCGGTACTTTGACTTCCGCTTTGGGTGGCGGTGGTGGCGGCTTCGGCAAGGTTAAGGGCTCTTTTTTTCCCGGCGGGTGCGGGACATCGACCAGATCGATCGGAATAAAATTCTGCCTCGAGAGCAGGGAGGAGCTTACGATCAGCGCTGAAATAATCGGGATGGCGAGGAGGTGGATTAACCCGGAGGCGAGAAAGGATATGATCAGTCTTTGATCCTTCACCGCCCGTTGTCCCTTGGCTTGATCGCGATCGCCATCTTAAAGATACCTTTCTGCTGATCGAAGAATCGTTCAGGCCAGATTCACAACCGTCCCGGAACCGGAGCGCGCCGCAAAAACGAGAGCAAGCCCATGCCGAGAAGATAAGAGATCGAGATCACGCTGAAAGCGGGGCCGAAGCCGAACTTCGTCATGATCCCGCCGGTGATCAAAGTCCAGAAGGGGATCGAGACAAAACCGAGGAAGTAATAGAGGCTGAAGGCGGCGTCGAAGAGATCTTCTTCGACTAAATCGCTTAGCAGCGCCTGCGTCAGAGTTTGCCGCGATGTGACCGCCGCGCCGTAAAATAGTAGATTGGCGAACAAGGAAGCAGAGATCGAGTCCTGC
>VBLN01000079.1:0-8331 GCA_005878685.1 Deltaproteobacteria bacterium
ACAGCCTGGCTATTGCCGCTGCGGAAGATTCTTGCCGTCTTCACGATGGACCTCCGTATATACGTAAGGATATACAGCCCAAGCAAGGCTCTCAAGACTGGCTTTTCCGAGTCTTGCCGGACGCCTCGAACGCTTTGCGGACCTCCTGAAGCTCCTTGCGCTTCGCGGCGTCTACCTTCGGAAAGGCAAGATCCATGTCTTCCAAAGCATCGATAACTGCGGCTGCGACGACCATCCGAGTGAACCACTTGTTGTCTGCCGGGACCACGAACCAAGGGGCGTGCTTGTTGCCGGTGTGCCGGATCATGTCTTCGTAAGCTTCCATGTAGTCGTCCCAGTACTCACGCTCCTGGGCGTCGGCCAGGGAGAACTTCCAGTTTTTGTCCGGCTCCTGCAAACGCGCCAGCAAACGTCTCCTTTGCTCCTCGGGTGAAATGTGCAGGAAGAATTTTCGGATGGCTACTCCGTTGCGCGTGAGGTAGCGCTCAAAGGCATTGATGTCTTTATAGCGTTCCTTCCAAATTTTCTTGCCTACGAGGGCGTCGGGAATCTTCTGTTGAGCAAGCAGTTCAGGGTGGACGCGCACCACTAGGACCTCTTCGTAGTAGGACCGGTTAAAGATGCCGATGCGGCCTCGCTCCGGCAAAGCCTTCATCGCACGCCAGAGATAGTCGTGATCCAGCTCTTCGCTCGAGGGCGCCTTGAAAGGATGGACATCGCAGCCTTGCGGGTTCACGCCGGACATGACGTGCTTGATCGTACCGTCTTTGCCCGCCGCGTCCATGGCCTGAATGATCAGCAGCAGTGCCCAGCGGTCTTGGGCGTAGAGCTTCTCCTGCAACTGACTCAACCTCTCGACACCGTGCTGTAGCCATTCGCGAGACTCTTTCTTTTGCTCGGATTTGAGTCCTCCAGTATCCCCCGGGTCGATATCCTTCAGTCGGAATCCCTTGCCATCCTTGACGCGATAGGGTTTGATGAGTTCCTTTACATCTTTTTCCGCCATCGTGCTTGCTTTTGAGGGTCGACGTTTCTTTATCAGTAGATGGGATACGTTGACCCCGGATCTGTCGCGCCGCTCATACGTGATTCCAACGATCGCATACCTATATTCATTAGTAGATTTAAGCAATAATCGAATCATGGGCTCCGTTTCATTGTCTTTGTCAATGAATTCTAATATCTATGAAAATGTCGAGTTTACGAGGGCTTATGCAGGAACCTAGCGGCTTACAGAATTTTTTGGCCATTGTGACGAAGCCCGATAATATCCCGATTGTCGGGATGCTTCTTCTAGTCCTCTTTTTCACTTGGATCGGCCTAAGGCAGGCCTTCAAAAACGACAAACTCACCGAAGAAGGAAAGAAAGACCAGATCCCAGAAGAGATGTGGAAGTAGATGCTGCGTTCCTGCGGCTTGTCCCTGATCGGGGTTTTGGGATTGGGTATTTCTCTCGCATACGGGCAAGTGGGTTCGGTGCTCTCGAAAGACAGCCAGTGGGAGCAAGGGAAAAACTATTTGGCCGAAGGAAAAGCCGCGGCAGCGAAGGAAATTTTTTCGGCTCTTTTGAACAAGTATCCTAAGGATCCTGACCTTTATCTCTTCTTGGCGTTCACCTTTCTTAGGCTGCGTGATCCCCAGGCAGCCGAGGCTCAGATCAGAAAGGCTTTGGCCTTGGCTCCGAATCATGCGGAGGCCAGGACCCTTCTGGGGTGGATCGATCTGGAAGTTAAAAGGGACTATGGCTCCGCTGTCGATGAATATGCGCGAGTGGTCGAGCTAAGGCCGGCGTTTCCTGAGGCCTACAATAATCTGGGCGTCGCCTTTAAGAAGAAAGGAGACATGGACAAAGCTCTGGAAAGTTTCAATCAGGCATTAAAGCTCCGTCCGGACTACAACGAGGCGTGGAGCAATCGGGGGTGGGTGTACGCGGAGCAGAGGAAGTGGGGGGAGGCCCGTGCAGATTTTGAGCAGGCCTTGCGTATCAATCCTCACGACGCGGGTGCGCTCTATGGTCTCTCCCATGTTCTGAAAGAAGCGCGAGATTATGCCGCAGCTCAGCGAGCGCTCAGCCGACTCATGATCCAGTCACCGAACTTTGTCTATTGGCTGGAGTGGGGCGAGCTTCAGCTTGTGCGCTATTATTGGGTTTTGCTTTTGGTAGCCGGAGCGCTATTCTTGCAGTCTCGCTATAAAAAGGTAAGGAGAGATTCTCATGGCAGTTGAGACATCGAAGAAGCGTAAGGGCACGGCACTGCTCGCGGTGATGGACGAGAACTGTTCGAGCTGCGCCGGCTCGCCCTTATGTGAAGTTCATTGTCCGGTTGACGAATGCATCAACCTCCTCTACGAGGAGCTGCCCCAGGGCGGCTTGAAGCCTTATCGGGTGTGGGTAGACAACGACAAGTGCATTGGCTGCCAGATGTGCTACAGCGACGACCTCACCAAGATCCATCAGCATAAGGAGACTGGCGAGATCTATTACGAGTACGCAGGACGTTATTATGATAGCTCCAAAAAGCCGCTGGACCCCGCCGCAGTGCCAAAGAAATTCCAGCTCCAGCTCATCGGAACGGAGTCCGAAGACCGGCTCGACAAGAAGATCTGTCCGTGGGACGCGATCAAGATGTACGAGTTCGACGAAGGATTAGAAGTTTCCCAGTATTTTTATAGTCCTGAGAAGTTCAAGGTGGTCAATGGGGTCTATGTCGTCGATCCGAAGGAAAAGGAGAAGTTGGAGGAAAAACAAGGGGAGCTGTACGGTCGCTGAGTAAAAACCGTGATTCGTGATCGTGTTTCGTGGTGATCACTGTCGCGGGCACGTGCCACGTCTTTTCAAATTACCTTGTTGAGCGGATATTCGATAATCCCGACGGCGCCGTTTTCGATGAGTCTGGGAATCAGATCGCGCACTTCATCCTCGGAGATAACGCTTTCCACCGAAAACCATTTGACGCCGTGGAGCGCCGCTGCGGGATAAAGGGTTGCGATGGTCGGCGCGGTGATGCTGGGGATGAGTTTGATCACCTTATCCAGATTCGGCTCGGCAACGTTCATCTTAATTCCGACCTTGTTTTCGGCCGCAAGGGCTCCCTGAAGCAGCAGGCGGATCTGCTCGATCTTTTGCCTTTTCCAGCCGTCTTTCCACGCCTTGTGGTTGGCAATGAGCTGCGGACTCGATTGCAGAAGCTCGGCGACGATCCTCAGGCCGTGAGCCCGGATCGTGCTTCCGGTTTCCGTCACCTCGACGATGGCATCGACCAAGCCTTCCGCTGCTTTGGCCTCGGTTGCCCCCCAGGAGAATTCGATCTCGACCGGAATTTTCAGTTTTGAGAAATAGCGGCGGGTGAAATTCACCATCTCGGTGGCGACCTTCTTGCCTTTGAGATCTTCGATCTTCTGCACCGGAGAATCCTGTGGCACGGCCAAAACCCAACGCACCGGCTTGAAGCTGACCTTGGAATAGACCAGCTCAGCGACGAGATGAATGTCCGACTCGTTTTCTTCGATCCAGTCCTTACCTGTGATTCCCGCATCGAGGCTGCCGTTTTCCACATAGCGCGACATCTCCTGTGGACGGATGACGTTGCAGCGCAGGCTCTTGTCATCCACCGAAGGGAAGTAGCTCCGATCGATGCCGCTGATCTTCCACCCGGACTTCCTGAAGAGCTCTATGGTCGCGGCTTCCAGACTTCCCTTGGGAATACCTAACTTTAACTCATTCACGTCGCTATCCCTTCAACTTCTTATAAACCAGTCCGGGATCGAATACTCTTTTTGCCGCAATCTTCCAGCCTGATTTTTCCTTCCGGCGAAAGAAGCAACTCCGGTAACCCATGTGGCAAGCGCCCCCTCCTGTTTGCTTCACGCGGAGGAGAAGGGTGTCGTTGTCGCAGTCGATCAAGATGTCCTTGATCTCTTGGAAGTGGCCTGACTCTTCGCCTTTCAGCCAGATTTTTCCGCGCGAGCGGCTATAGTAATGCGCCCTGCCAGTCCTCTGAGTTTTTCTCCAAGCCTCCTCATTCATGTAGGCCATCATCAGGACTTCGCGAGATCTATAGTCCTGGACGATGACGGGGACAAGGCCATTTCCCTTCGCGAAATCGATTTTCCGCATCGTGAAAGTTCCGTAAATTTTGATCAGTTAAACATACATAGGAACTGGTTTCAATAAGAAAGGAGAGCTCCGTCGGCGAGCTATTTTTGCTTTTGAGTCCGGCGTTTCTTTGTTTCTTTTCGTGCCATTAGCACCGGAATCGCATCGATCTTTTCCGCCGGGAGTAAATGCCAGTAGATGCCCTTTGGCCTTCGATAGTGAGGCTTGAGAGGGATGATCTCGTCGGGCGTAACGATGGCGTTTAAGGGGATATCATGCTCCGTCATAGGAAGATCCGTGTCAAAAATCTGCAGGGGATGAACTGTTGTGACAATCGGCGTCTGACCGCTGATTTTCCTTTCTTCTCTGAGGAGAGCGAATTCGAGATCTGAATAGCCTCCTCCCTTGCCGAGGCGCGCGCCTCGGCGGTTCACTGCGACGGAGCCGCAGACTACCAGGTCAATCCTTTTGACCTCGTCCAAAGTAACGGGCCTTCCATATTTGAAAGCCCCCTTGATGGAAGAGGCGTTGTAGGGCGATGACTGCAGTTTGCTCGGATCGAGTTCTATGAAGGGTTTGGGCTCGCGCAGTCGCGGGACAGCCATATAAATCACTTTTCCTTCCTCTAACGCCCGCTGGCGGACGGCTCTCTGAGGTGAGTCAGGGTTGGCTTTGATCACCTTGGCGTTTTTCCAGGCAGGAGATTGAGCCAGAATCTTGGCGCATTTCTCCGCCCCGATGAAATTCGGGATCCTGCCTTCGGCTCCAGGGAAGCGGGCGACTTTCTTTTGCCGCAGGAGCGCCCAGACTTCCTGACGGATCGCATCTTTGGTTTTCACGGCACACACCGTAATCTAAGCGACAGGCGACTGGCAACAGGCAGCAGGCCGGGACTGTGTCATGAGTGCTCAGGACTGAGTCGCTTTGGCCCCTGAGTGCCAATGGCGGGTCGGGAGATTGACTGCCAAGGGAAGCCCATTTAATATCCCATTCAATGGCAGAATTTATCGTGGTTTACGTGACCGTAGGTTCAGCTGAAGAAGGCAAAAAGCTTGGCCGGGCGTTGGTCGAGGAGCGGCTGGCAGCCTGTGTCAATCGCATCGGAGCGATCCATTCGATCTATCGTTGGCAAGGGCAGGTGGAGGAAAGCAGCGAAGAACTCCTGATCATCAAGACGAAGAGGGACCTCTTTGATCGAGTTAAGCAAAGAGTTCAGGAGCTTCACAGCTACTCTGTCCCGGAGATCATAGCGCTCCCCATCTTGGAAGGGAACGACAGCTACCTCAAGTGGCTGGATGAACAGCTCCTGAGTAGCAGGCGGTAGGTGGGGGAGTGGTGCGTACGGTCCGCGAGATATCAGCCGGAGGCGTTATCTACCGCAGGAACAGAGGTGTCACAGAAGTGGCCCTGATCCGCGTTCGCAAGAGATGGGGCTTGCCTAAGGGGCATGTGGAAGAGGGAGAAGCAGTCCAGGATACAGCGCTAAGAGAGGTCCGCGAGGAAACCGGTCTCGAAGGCAAGGTGGTCGCGAAATTAGGGGACATCACTTACTGGTACACGAACCGAACCAAGGAAGGCGAAACGATCCGAATCTTCAAACGAGTCTATTTTTACCTGATACGTTATGTCAGAGGCGACGTGCAGCGGCACGATAAGGAAGTCGAAGAAGCTCTATGGTTGCCTATCGCTGATGCCGTTGCCAGACTTTCCTATCCGACTGAGAAGAAAATGGTGCGTAGGGCACTGGCTCTTCTGGAAGGTCGGCGCGCAGGCATGCGCGGAATTCCCCGTCCAACCCCGGCGCCGTCTTAGTTTATGGTTGAAGTCTGCGTGGGGTGTTGCAGCTGCTCGTTGACTCGCGCATACGGCTGCTATAGAGTTTCAACCGTCTGTTCGGCTTAGCATATCGTTAGAAGGAGAGTGCGCATGCTGAAGCCCATCGCATTATCCCAGACCCATATGGAGTGTTCTCATCTGAAGGACACGGTTCCCGTGCTCACGGACTTTCTCGCCTTCGAGAAGGTAGCCGAGCGCCCAGGAGAGGTGACGCTCAAACATCCCAATACCGATTGGTTGTTGACCGTTCATGAAGGCGGGAGCGACGCGTCAGAAAAGCAGATGCACAATCACTACGGGGTACGCGTCTTGACCACGCAGGAAGTCGACGCCGCTTATGATTACCTGAGCGCGCACAAGGAGAAATATCACCTACCCCAAATCGGCCGGCCCCTTAACAATCACGGCTCCTATTCGCTTTATTTTTTGGAGCCGGGCTCGAATGGCTGGGAGATAGAATGCTACGCGGACGCCCTGCGCAAGGAGATCTGGAAAACCAAGTATGGCGGCGTGTGGGCTCCCCATTGGGAGAGGCCGTTCTCTGCAGAACGGTTTCCGGGCCGGGGCTATGTCCCTCAGGGTTTTACTCATGGGACGCTCGCGATCGGCGATCACAGAATCTCGCGGGATTTCTACGCCAATGTTTTGGGTCTAGAGGTTCATCAGGCCAATCCCCACGTCGTTTACATTAAGCACCCGAAGACCAAATGTTACGTCGTCTGCGCCGAGAGAAAAGAATGGAAGGTTTTCTCCGACAACTTTCGCTTCACGCTCGCCGTTGAGTCACAGGAAGCGGTCTCCGAGGCGCACCGTTGGCTGTCCCAGTCGGGAAAAGAGCTTGGAGTGAGTGACCTTGGGCCGATCCGACAGAACGGAACGGGTGCATTCTTTTTGCTTCGCGACCCAGATCGAAACTGCTGGGAAGTTACCTCTCCTCACTGATCCGCATGCAGGAAAAACCCTTAAGCCAGATGGGTCTTCGGGAGATCCGCGACATCGCCCGGCTACGAATGTCCCATTCGGCCTGGGAGCATGTCATGGGCGCGGCGGAAAGCCGCGCGACGTTTCGGAGGAATCAAAAGGCCTTCGGACGATTTCTTTTCCGCCAGAGGATTTTCCATGATGTCACCGACCCGGATACTTCCGTGGAGCTTTTTGGCCGCCGTCTCACGACCCCAGCGTTCATAGCGCCGATCGGTAGCTTCAGCCTGATCGGTGATAGGGCAGATCACCAGGTGGCGGAAGGGGCGGGCCTCGCCGGGACGATGCTGTTTGCCAGTCACGCCGCCAAGCCGACGGTGCAAGAGTGGGCCGAGGCGACGTCGGCGCCAATAGTTTTTATGGCCTATTTGAATCGGGGCAAAGAGGATACCTTGAAATGCGTCCGACAGGCGGAGAGTCTGGGATACGCGGCTGTAGGTATCACCATGGATACCATTCAGCCGGTCAAGATCGGCGATGAAGTGCCTCTTTCGACCAAAGACGGCAAACCCAGGAAGGGTTATCCCGCTTCGGCAAAGAACATAGAGTGGTTGAAGAGCGAAACCTCGCTTCCGGTGGTGATCAAGGGCATCATGGGCTCTGAGGATGCGCGGATCGCCGTGAATGCCGGGGCGGACGCGCTGATCGTGTCGAACCACGGCGGCAGGATACTCGATTTCAATCGGGCCGCCATTGAGGTCTTGCCCGAAGTGGTCGCGGCCGTAGGGGATAAGGTGACGGTGCTGCTCGACAGCGGCATCAGAAGCGGCGGGGATATCGTCAAGGCCCTGGCGCTAGGCGCCAAGGCTGTCCTTGTGGGGCGGCCGATTGCGTGGGGCGTGGGAGCGGCCGGAGTTCAGGGCGTGGTGCGGGTTGTTGATATCCTCACGGAGCAGATCAAAAGGGTGCTGATCCTGACCGGGGTCGGCGCCGTCTCAGAAATCACAGAATCGATCTTGATTCAGGATCAGGCTTAGATCCTTTTGCCATCAGCCCATCTAAAATCTAGCCAATAGACCCTCACCTTTTATCCTCTCCCTTCGAGGGAGAGGGCAGGGTGAGGGTGACAGGTGGAGCATTCCTGCTACCGAGACGTAGCATAAAAGATACGCTTTGTCTTTTTTCTTGTCTGGCCGATGGAGTTCCTGCCTGCAAGATTCTGCCGTCTTTTCAATATCCTACTTTACATGGACATCCATCTTCGAGGATTGGCACAGCGCTTGCGCTTCGTCTCCAGGAAATGGTTGACAGGCTGTAGCAACCGTGGAATAAGAGGGCATTTTTATGTCGGCCGGCCGATCTTGCTCGGCAACAACTTGGATTGTAATTCTTTAGCCCGACCAGGTCGTCCCTGGCCGGGCTTTTTATTTTGATTTTGGATTGCCGATTTTGGGTTCGACGAGGAGGTTTTATGGATA
>VBLN01000079.1:8351-9133 GCA_005878685.1 Deltaproteobacteria bacterium
GCTTTTGCTTGCCACGCTGACGCGCAACCGCGCGGGAAAATCCCGCACGTCGGCATCCTGTTGCCGAGCGCACCCAGTACGGCAGCAGATGCGAACCTCGAGGCATTCCGGCAGGGTCTTCGCGACCTCGGTTATGTGGAAGGCCGGAACATCATCTTGGAATACCGGTGGGCGGAAAATCGTGAAGACCAATATCCGGCGCTTGTAGCTGATCTGATTCGTCTCAAGGTTGACATTATCTTTACGAGTTCCACCCCCGCGGTCCTCGTTGCAAAGCAGGCGACAAAGACGATTCCCATCGTTTTTCCAGTTAGTAGCGATCCCGTGAGTGTAGGGATTGTGAATAGTTTCGCCCGGCCAGGCGGAAACGCTACAGGCCTTTCCAGCATGGCCTCCGACTTATGGCCAAAGCGCATGGAACTGCTCAAGGAGGCTTTCCCCAGAGTCTCTCGGTTAGCCATGATTTGGAACTCGAGCAATCCAGGCATGAAGCTAAGGGCGAAAGAAACCGTGGCTTCGGCCGGCCCGTTGGGAGTGACGGTTCAAGACCGCGGCGTGCCAGATCTCGACGGGCTGGAGAACGTGTTCGCGACTCTGAGCAAGGATCGACCCGACGCGCTGCTTACAATGGTGGACCCTTTCACCCGTCGTCACCTGACACGGATATTGGAATTCGCGGCCAAGAATCGGCTGCCGGCGATGTACGAAGACAGATCATTTGTAGAAGCTGGCGGCCTTATATCGTATGGACCCTGGAACGCTGAATTGTACCGGCGCTCAGC
>VBLN01000080.1 GCA_005878685.1 Deltaproteobacteria bacterium
CTGGGAAAAGGTCAGGTCACTGCGGCCGTTTTTTCCATAAGAGTTCACGTTCTGGCCCAAAAGCATCACTTCCTTAACGCCCTGCCGGAGAAGCTCCTCAATTTCGGTCAGGATAGCTTTGCTCGGTCGGCTGACTTCCCTACCGCGCACATATGGGACAATGCAGAAGCTGCAGACCTTGTTACACCCTTGCATGATTGTCACAAAAGCCCTCGCGCCATGAACCGTCGGTCTGCTCTCGGCATCTTCCATGTAAGAAGGGTCGCGGTAAAAGGCAATCTCGACCGGGCGACCTCCCCGCGATTCGACTTCGCGCACCATTTGGCCGAGCCTATGAACATTGTGGGTTCCAAAAACGAGGTCGAGGTGCGGCGCACGCTTCAATAGAGCTTCGCCTTCTTGTTGCGCCACGCAACCTCCCACTCCGATGATCAGCCCTTTCTTTCGTTCCTTGAGCTCGCGCCATCGCCCCAAGGCGCTATAGACCTTGTGTTCCGCTTTATCCCGCACACTGCAGGTGTTCAAGATAACCAAATCCGCTTCTTCAACATCATCCGTTGGCGAATAATCCATGCCGTGCAGAAGTCGTACGATCCGATTCGAATCGTGCTGATTCATCTGGCAGCCGTAGGTCTGGATGTAAAGTCTCTTCATGCCGCGATCCGATCGATCACCTTGTAGAGTTGCTCGATGTTCCGGCATTCCTCGACGAAATCGCAGTGAGGAACATATCGGGCCATCTCGCTGTCTCCAAAACCCCAAGTCAGGCGGCTCTCAGGATTCAGCCAGATGAGCTGTTTCGCCTTCTGCTGAATCTCTTTCAAGACCCAATCGTTGGGGCTATTGTAATTATTCCTGCCGTCCCCAATGACCAGAAAAGTGGTTTTTGAGGTTACGGCTGAGAAGTGTTCCCTGTAGAACATGTCAAAGGCGCGGCCGAAGTTCGAATGGCAGTAGACATCGATCACCTCGCCTTTGAGGGCCATCTCAACGGCCGTCTGGATCTCGTTCTCCTCAAAGAGTTGTGTGACCTCCCCGACTTCGCTGACGAAGACGAAACTCCGCACCTTGCTGTAGAGTTCTTGCAGTGAATAGACAAACTGTAACATAAAGCGCGAGGCGTTCAAGACCGAATCCGAGATGTCGCATAGCACGATCACCTGCGGCTTCTCTCTCTTTCTCCGATCAAGCTGGATCTCGAACGGCACCCCGCCGTATTGGAGGTTTTTCCGCAAAGTATCCTTGACGTCGAAGCGTCCCCTATCCGCTTTTTTCCGTCTTAAAGACAAAAGGTTTTTGAAGCGGCGCGCGAGTTGCGTGACGACTTCATTCATCCTGCGAATGTCCTCCGCCGTGTAGTAGGAGAAACTCTTCTGCATAAGATATTCCAGGCGTTCCCGCCCCGGAGGCGTCTGACCACTTTTCCTGAGTTCCTGCTCAGCCAGCTCTCGGAGCAATTGACTAAGGGCCTTAAGCCGTTCGTCCAGATATCGTGCGAGCCGTTCTAAAATCTCTGGCGCTGCGCCCCGGCTTTCCGCCCAGGCCAGAAAGTCGGCAGTCTCCTGCTCGACCCTGTCGATCTGAATCGCCACCGCCACCCGGTGCGAATACACACCGACCGAGACTCTTCGCTCAACCGCTTCCCCGTCTTCCGTTGCCGCAGCCTCGCGAAGCAGCCGCTCTACTTGTCCCATGTCGCCGGCTAAAAGCGCGCGGGCGATCGGAGAGAGATGATCCTTCCGGTGCTCAAGGAGGCTGCGCACCTGCTCTAGCCATTCCTGAAACTCTTTGGGATTGAGTCCCAATTGTGCCATCAGTCTGCGATCCGATTCCGCGACCGCCTTTCCAAAGCCAAGAAAGAAGAGTTCAAAAAGTTCTTCGAAGAGTCGCATATCCGCAAAGCGCTTGACTAAGGTTGCGCGAAGAGCAGTCCTAAATCCATGAGGGTCCCCTACACCAACAAGCTCTAAGGCCCGCAGAGCCTCCATGTTCTCGGATGGGGAGACGCGGATCCCGTTCCGCCTGAGAAGGTTAGAAAACTCGACGATTTGATCATTCATGAGATGAAAGCACTTTTGGACCCAACGGATCTAATGCAAAAGATCTTTGTCGGACTCAACCGCCGCGGCGTGCAGTTTGGTTTTGCGATCGGCGAGATAACGTTTGAGCTCCTCTTCGGCCTTTCGGATGTCTCCCTCGTATTTCATGAGGGTCGACAGAGTCTCTTGCACAAGCTGATCGTCCAGTCGTTTCATATTGAGCAGGGTGAGCGCCTTGACCCAGTCGAGAGTTTCGCTGATGCTGGGCTTTTTTTTGAGATCCAGCTTCCGCAGTCGCTGGAGAAGATAGGCCACCTCCTCCACTAACTTCTCCCCTACCCCAGGCACCTTGAGTTTGATGATCTCCATTTCCCTTTGAGGTTCCGGGAAATCGAGATAGAGATGCAGACAGCGCCGCTTGAGCGCGTCGGACATTTCCCGGCTGTTGTTGCTGGTTAGAATCACTAAGGGCAGGTGTTTTGCCCTCAGCGTCCCGATCTCCGGGACGCTGATCTGAAAATCGCTCAGCACCTCAAGGAGAAAGGCCTCGAACTCGGTGTCGGACTTATCGACCTCATCGACCAGAAGGACTGTCGATTTCTCAGCTACAAGGGCTCGCAGCAAAGGTCGCGGCAAAAGAAATTTTTCAGAAAAAAAGACATCATCCTCTTTGGCGATGCGATCCACCGCCTGCTTAAGGCTCTGTGACCCCTGGAGAATCTCGCCGACCTTGTCTTTAAGAATCTGCGTATAGAGGAGTTGCTTGGCATACTCCCACTCATAAAGGGCTTTTCCCTCGTCCAATCCTTCATAGCATTGGAGCCGGATCAACTCGAGGCCAAGAGAGTTTGCCAGCACCTTTCCCAATTCAGTTTTTCCGACGCCCGCGGGCCCCTCGACAAGCACCGGCTTCTGCATGGCACAGGCGAGGTAAACCACGGTCGCCACGTTCTTGTTGCAGATGTACTTCTGTTCGCCCAGCCGGCGGATGACATCATCGATAGATCGAAACATAAACGTCACTCGAAAAAAAAGAAACTAACATAAAAAATAAGGTGAAACAACGCGCCTCAATGCGCCGCGCTTCTTCCGTTGCAGATTGGTGGGAGTTTCTGTAAACGATAGTTATGTGCACTCTGGCCCTCTATTTTCACGAGTTTGAGGATTATCCCTTGGTCATCGCAGCAAACAGGGACGAGTTTTTCGCTCGTCCCTCCGAGCCTCCCCGGATACTGGCAACGAAACCGGTTGTGCTCGCGGGGATCGATCTGCTCGCCGGTGGAACCTGGTTAGGAGTCAACGAGCACGGTCTGGTGGCGGGAATCTTGAACCGAAGGTCTGAGACAAAGAGACGACAGACAGCTATTCGCTCCAGAGGTTTACTCTGCTTGGACATGCTATCGGCCGGAGATCCTGAGCAAGCCCGGTCGCTCCTAGATAAAGCAGATGGTTTATCGTACCAACCGTTTAACCTTCTCATAGCCAATGCAGAAGCCGCGTTTGTGAGTTATAATCAAGGAGAAGTAATTTCAACCTGCAGATTGCGAAAGGGTTTACATGTGCTGAGTAACACTGCTATTTATGATAGCCGCTCTCAGAAGGTCGAATATGCCCATGCTCTGTTCTCAAGCGCCGGAGAGAGATTCTTGGGGGAACAGGAGACCAATTCTCGGCTCTCTTCGATGAAACGCGCCTTAGCTGATCACACCCTCCGGAGCGAACTCAGCGATGCGAAGGACGCGATTTGCGTTCACACGGAAGCCTACGGTACGGTCTCTTCCAGCCTTATCTTTTACAACCGGTTAGAGAAATGTTTCTATGCTTATTACGCACCTGGCCCGCCCTGCCGTGAAGACTATGGCGAGCCTCTATCCCTCAAAGTTCAATGACCGAGCAGTCTTATCCCAAAAACGCGGCGACGGTCATCCTCCTGCGACGGCAGTCTGGAGGCGGGTTCGAGAGTTTCATGACGCGGCGTCCCGACCAGATGAAGTTTCTGGGCGGCATGTACGTATTCCCCGGGGGCACTGTGCGGAAGGAAGACTGCACGGAAGGGGTCTTAAAACGTTGCCGGGGCCTGACACCCCAAGAAGCGCAAAACATTGTCGGGCCGACACTCAGTCCGGAAATCTGTCTCGGCCATTGGGTGGCCGCCGTCAGAGAACTCTTTGAGGAGGTCGGCATCCTCCTCTGCGTTACAGAAACAGGCGAGCTATTAAAAATGGCGGAGGAGAGAAGAGATAGGGCAGCGGAAAGGCGCTTAGCCCTCATCAAAGGAGAAATCGACTTTCAGAGCTTTTTGGAATCTGAGAGTCTCCTCTGCAACCTCACCCAGTTGGCTTATTTCTCACACTGGCAAACACCACACGAATTTGGCATGCGCTTTAACACACGCTTTTACCTTGCCGAGCTTCCCCTGGACCAGGAACCTCTTCCCAACTCTCAAGAGGTAACCCATGGCCTCTGGCTCACGCCGGAACGTTCCTTGCAGCTCTGCGAGCAAGGAAAGCTTCCCTTGATCTTTCCGACGTTTGCTTGTCTTCGCAGACTGGCCGATTTTGACACCTTAGAGAGTCTCGCCGCTGAATATGGCTGGGGATAAAGCTCAGGCCAGGCGCTCCAACGTAGCGGGCAACGCTGGCATTGTGAGCGTTGCCGTCATGGCGAGCCGGGTGCTTGGCCTGGTCCGCGATCAAGTGTTTGCGATATTTTTTGGCGCGGGCTTTCAATACGACGCCTTCCTCACCGCTTTTCGCATCCCGAACCTGCTGCGAGATCTATTCGCAGAGGGCGCGCTCTCTTCGGCATTTGTCACAACTTTCTCGCAGGTCCTCGAGACCAAAGGAAAGCAGGAAGCCGTTCGCCTGTCCAACCGAGTCGCGACCGCAATGATCTTGGCCATCGTGGCAATCTCGCTCCTCGGTTGGCTTTATTCCAACTCCGTTGTTTATTTGCTCGCGCCGGGATTCTTCGATCTCCCCGGCAAGGCTGAGCTGACGATTCACCTGACGCGCATTATGATTCCGTTCTTGCTGTTCATCGCCCTGGCGGCCCAGGCGATGGGGGTTCTGAATGCACAACATTACTTTGGGCTGCCGGCCATGGCGTCGGCCTTCTTCAACCTGGGCTCGATTGTGGGAGGCCTGCTGCTTGGTTTCATCCTGGGCCCGGCCGTCGGTCTCGATCCCATCGAAGGAATGGCCTACGGCACGCTGGTCGGAGGTTTGCTCCAGTTTGCTGTGCAGTGGCCGAGTCTGCTCCGCCTCGGCTTCAGCTATCGACCCATGCTCAGCCTCTCTGACCCGGGTGTGCGCCAGATTGTGCGCCTGATGGGACCCGCGGTCGTCGGCGTTGCGGCCGTTCAGATCAATGTCTTCGTCAACACCAATTTCGCCTCGGCGATCATCGACCCCGCGACGGCTAGAGTCGCCAACGGCCCGGTCTCCTGGCTCAGCTATGCCTTTCGCTTCATGCAATTTCCCATCGGCGTCTTCGGCGTTGCCATTGCGACCGCGACGTTGCCTTCCATTTCGCGCAGCGCCGCGCGCAAGGATATCGGGGAATTCCGACAAACCTTGGCGCACTCGCTGGCATTGATCTTTCTTTTTTGCATCCCCTCGGCGTTGGGACTGGCGGTTCTTGGCCGCCCAATCGTTGCCCTGATCTTCGAGCATGGAAGATTTACCAACCTCGACACGATCCAAACGGCAAATGCGCTCGCAGCGTATTCGATCGGCCTGGCAGGATATGCCGCGGTCAAGGTATTATCGCCGGCCTTTTACGCGCTCGATGACGCGCGCACGCCGATGCTCATCAGCCTCGGGTCGATCGGGGTGAACTACGCGATGAACTCCCTGCTCGTCGAGCGGCTCGGTCATGTCGGCCTAGCATTCTCCACGTCGACCGTGGCGCTGGTGAATTTCATGCTGCTGGTCCTATTTATGCGGCGAAAATTGGGGCGGCTGGAAGGACGTCGACTCAGTTGGACCTTCCTGAAGATTTCCCTTGCTTCGACCGCCATGGCCGCGGTCGCTTGGCTGGTGACAGCCCAAGCATCCACCCATCTGCCGCTTAGCGGCTTCGCGCTCCACTTGGCACAGGTCGTCGCGGCTATCAGTTTAGCAGGGATTCTTTTCTATCTTGCTTGTCGGGCGCTCAAAGTGAAGGAGTTGGACGAAGCCATTGACGCCGTTGCAGGACGGCTACTTCGAGGCCAAAGAGAAGATCGGGGCGTCGGAGAATGATTTTTGTTCGCCGTATGCCTGCATTCCGGTCCGCGAGAGACTAAACAAGAGTCCCACTATCAGAGCGTTCTTACGCCCCACGCAACCGTGGATCGAGCCGATCGCGGAGCGCGTCGCCCAAAAGATTCGAACCAAAGACCACCAGGCTGATCGCAGTTCCCGGAAAGATGACGAGCCAGGGCGCCTTCTGCGCGAACTCTCCCGCCGACACCGAAAGCATCCTTCCCCAGGAGGGATAAGGCTCTGGCACGCCAAGCCCCAAAAAGCTCAAAGCCGCCTCGACCAGAATCGCGCTCCCGAATTGGGCGGTGGTGAGAACGATGAACGGGCCGATCGTGTTCGGCAAGATGTGGCGAAAGGCGATGGTGAGATGCCCGACTCCCAGCGCGCGCGCCGCCTCGATATAGGCAAACTCGCGAATCGCGAGGACGCTCCCGCGGATCACCCGCTGCGCCATGGGAATGATCGGCACCGAGATCGCCACGATGACGTTGTTGACGGACGGCTTCAGCGCCGCAGCCATCACCAAGGCCAGGATCAGCAGAGGCAAGCCCTGTAAAATATCCATGACCCGCTGCGCGAAGAGGTCGATCCACCCGCCGCAGTAGCCCGAGACAAGGCCGATCACCGCGCCCAGCGCGGCGCCGAACAGAGCCGATCCGAGTCCCACCATGAGAGAGACTCTAGCGCCGTAGACGATGCGGCTGTAGATGTCGCGCCCGAGATTATCCGTGCCGAGGAAGTGGGAGCGGGTCGGGCGCGCCAGCGTGTGCTCGGCATCGGTTCGAATGGGGTCGTGCGTGGCG
>VBLN01000081.1:0-4179 GCA_005878685.1 Deltaproteobacteria bacterium
TTGTAGTGAGGGCCCCTAAAATGGCTCCAGGGATAGTGGCAACGGAAAAAACGATCCCCGACCTATAGTCGATCCGCTTCAAGCGACCGTAAGCCATGGATCCAGAAAGAGCGTTAAAAAAAACTACTGCTAGTGAAATGCTTGTTATGATCTCAGGCTTTTCTTCTGGATAAAGCAGCAATAAGAGAGGCACCAGCACGAAGCCGCCTCCGGCGCCGATAAGGGTTCCGTAAGCGCCGATAACGAAGCCTACCGGTATCAGCCATAGGTATTGTTCCATCGGTCTGTAAATCCTTATGCTGGCGCTACAAGAGCAAGGTTGTGAGGTCTATGAAAGCCAGTTTACTCTCAGGGCGATCTCGACCAGCAAACAGATAGATGGAGCGGCTTCAAACTGACAGGGCCCGTCACTGGAGGTCGTGCGTCGAACAAAAGCGGGCCTACTTTTCGTCGCCTTTCGCGGATCTTTTCTCGGCGTCCTCCGGAGGAGACCGTTCGGGATCGTTTAAGGACTTTTTTAAGCCTCTGATCGCCTCGCCAATGGATCTCCCCATGTCTGGAAGTTTCCCGGGGCCAAAGACAATCAAGGCGATGACAAGTATCACGAACAATTCCGGCATGCCGATGCCTCCTATCATAACAGCGCCTCCTTAATTTTTTCTACTCTCTCCCTCAAGCACTGTCAAACAATCTACGATTGCATGACAGCCGGGCGCAAGAACGATTGGTGCCGTAGTCCTCTTTGACTTGTGAGGAGAGAGCATGTACACAAGAGAGAATGGAATTTCTATGGAATCTATTTCACCAGATCTACGATGTGGAGTTCCTGGTTCGGGCAGGCGGACTGCTGGCTTTAATTGCCATCGTGTTCGTCGAGACCGGGCTTCTGGTTGGGTTTTTTCTCCCCGGCGACTCGCTGCTAGTTACGGCGGGCATATTTGCAGCCAAGGGTGATTTAAACATGTGGACGCTGAACCTGACGCTGAGTCTGGCTGCCATTGTGGGTGACTCGGTTGGCTACACTATTGGGGCGAAAACCGGGCCAAAGATTTTTACGCGACAAGACTCTCTCTTTTTCCACCGCAGACATCTCATCACCGCCAAGGAGTTCTATGATAAGTACGGCGGCTTTACCATCTTCATCGCTCGTTTCATGCCCATTATTAGAACCTTCGCTCCCGTCGTCGCTGGGGTAGGAGCTATGCAATACCGGCGTTTCATCTCGTACAATGTATTCGGAGGAATCTTTTGGGTCTTAACCATGACCTCTACTGGCTACTTTCTCGGCCGAATCGTTCCCAACATTGAGGAGCGAATCCATGTCGTCATTGCCATTGTCATTTTCCTCTCCCTGCTTCCCGCCGTCGCCAAGGTAATAAGGGAGAAGAGAAAAGCCAGCAAGTACGCCGGCTGACGAAGCTCAAGCATCAACAGTTCAAAGGCTAAATCTTGGAACCCTGGACTATCGCGATTGTTCTGGGAATCGTCGAAGGACTCACGGAGTTTATCCCGGTTTCCTCCACAGGCCATCTCATCGTGGTCGGGAATCTCTTAGGCTTTGTCGGCGAGAAAGCCTCGACCTTCGAGGTGGCGATACAGCTCGGGGCCATACTTTCCGTCGTAGTGCTCTATTGGGATCGGTTCTTGAGCCTGCTTCCGCGCAAGACGGCTCGTGAGTCCAATTCTGTTTCAAACCTCGCAGGCTGGCCCGGCCTCTGCCGCATCGGATTGGCCACCGCCCCTGCTCTCATCGCCGGATACTTGCTCCACCGTTTTATCAAAGCCCATCTTTTCACCCCGACGGCGGTTTCCTGGGCCCTGGCGATCGGAGGTCTCGGAATCCTGATCGCTGAAAAGTTCACATCAGGGCGCTCCCCGCGTCCCTTGAATCAACTTACTCTACAACAGGCTCTTGGAATAGGGCTCTTCCAGACACTTGCTTTGTGGCCAGGGACATCCCGGGCCGCGGCCACGATTGTGGGCGGGCTTCTTTTGGGACTGGACCGCAAAGGAGCGGCTGAGTTTTCCTTCCTGATCGCGGTGCCTGTAATGGTAGCCGCAACTGGCTACGACTTGCTAAAGACGGGAAGTTATCTTACCTCTAATGATCTGGCCCAGTTAGTTGTGGGCTTGGTTGTCGCTTTCATCGTAGCCATCTTATCGATCGCGACCTTCATTCGAATTCTAAGTCGCTGGAGCCTGGCCCCGTTCGCCTGGTATAGAATTGCAGCAGCGCCCATCTTTTACCTGCTCACCGGTCATCTGAGCTTGTAGGTTAAAGACGGAAATCAGGGGTCAGAAGGCCTGAAACTCTCTCTCTCCCCTGTCCTCTGTCTCCAGCTGAATTGTGGTATGTTCTATGCGAAAACGATCCTTCAGCACGCCCTCGATTTCATTCAGAACCTGTTGTAAATTCTCTCTGCCATCGATCACGGCATGCGCGGTCAGGGTAAAGACTCCTGAAGTCACAGACCATACATGGAGATCATGAACCTGAATCACGCCCCTGACTTGCACGATCGCCTCCTGAACTCGCCCTAAATCAATCCCCCTCGGGACCGACTGCATAAGGATCCCGATGGACTCCTTGATCGGACTCCAAGAAGTATAGAGGATAAGCAAACCGATAAAGATGCTGATGATCGGATCGGCTATTGTCCAACTAGTCATGAGCATGATCATAGCGGCCGCGATGGCGCCGATGGATCCCAGCGCGTCACTTATGACGTGCAAGAGGGCGCCCTGGAGATTGAGACACTCGTGATGGGAACCGTAGAGAATCGCTCCGGCCGCAATATTGACCCCCAACCCTATCGCGGCGATCACGAGCATCCCTAGGCTCTCGACTTCAGGCGGGTCGAACAAACGATTATAGGCGGCATGGAATATCATCCCGACCACCAGCCAGAGAGCGAGTCCGTTGAGCAAAGCAACCACAATCTCAAGCCGGTGATAGCCATAAGTTTTCTGCGCCGTTGCCGGGCGCCTCGCCATTCGAAAAGCGAATAGGCTCAGCCCTAGTGCGGCTATGTCAGATAACATGTGGCCGGCATCGGAAAGCAACGCGAGACTATTGGTCAAGAGCCCCCCGATAAGCTCGGCAAAAAAATAGACCGTCGTGATGGCCAGTGCCCAGGTCAGACGGTTTATTTCAGTCGTTCGCTCCATCGCAGCGGCGCTTTCGTTACCCTCTATCTTTTTCCATACCACAAGGCATTTCAAGCCACTTGTGCCTCGACCAAATTACGGCCCGCTTTTTTTCTTCACGAGAATGAACAGCCTGCCGCTACTTTTTAGGAAGCCGGCGGCTGAACCCGCCGCGTCTCCGCTGCCAAAATAGAGATCCGCCCGCTTCGGGCCCTGAATGGCGCTGCCCGTATCCTGATTGACAACAAAGCGAGAAAAAGGCTGCCACCCGACCAGATTGCCCGCCGTGTCAAGCACGGGCCGCTCCGCCGCGACAAAGGCCAAAGCGCCCTTCGGAAAAAACTGCGCGTCGGTCGCAAGCGAGCGGCCCGGAGTCAGAGGAACTTCAAGGCTACCTAGAGGACCCTCTTTGACAAAGCGAAAAAAGACGTAACTCTCATTTTGGTCAAAGAGAGAATCTCGCTCCTCGGGATGCTCCATCAGATAACGGCGCAGGCGCTGCATCGAAAGCTCTCCCTCCGATATCTTCCCGCTGTCGATCAGAAGCCTTCCGATGCTCTTGTAGGGCCTCCCGTTTGAAGCGGAGTAGTTCACGGGGACGAGGCGACCATCCTCCAACTTGAGAAGGCCCGAGCCCTGGATGTGAAGAAAAAAAAGATTCACAGGATCTTTCACCCAGGCGATCTCATACCCTTTCCCTTTGAGCGCCCCGAGCCGGTCGATTTCGTGGCGTGAAAAATAGGGAACAAACTGCCCTTGATCCAAGAACCCGACGATCTTTTCTGCGCGGCGCTCAGGCAGCAAAGTCACCATCTCCGCCTCCACGAGATCTTTGGGCTTCCCGTAAACGGGAAAACGGAAAACCTCACTAGAAGTCAGGCTGCTTTCCATAACAGGCTGATAATAGCCGGTCAGAAGGATCTCGGCAGGCTCGTCCATAGAGGGAAAGAAATCGAAGCGGGAGCGAATCGCTTCGCCCAGCATCTCGGGCCGGTCCCAGAGCTCAAGTAAATCGAGGAACGATAGCAGGGA
>VBLN01000081.1:4306-15271 GCA_005878685.1 Deltaproteobacteria bacterium
GAGAATGCCGGCTGCCGCTTGCCTCATCATGTCTTGAATCTCACAGGCCCCTGATGCAAGCTTTTATCATGAATCGCAGAGAGATGAAAAAAGAAGTCACTCGAGTGCTAAGCCAACTGCCAGAGGAGTTTAACAGTCGCCTTCACGACGTGGAGATCGTCATCGAGAGCAGGCCAAAAAAGAGGCAGCTCCAGATGATAGGGCTCGATCCAAAAAGAGACGTGCTGTACGGCCTTTATGAAGGCACTCCATTGTCCGAACGATCCACCTTTGATCTCCCGCTTCTTCCCGACCGAATCACGATTTTCTCTGAGCCTCTCGCGCGCGATTTCCCTGACCCAGTCTAGCTACGGAAGCAGATCCGCCTTACCGTTCTGCATGAAATTGCCCACTACTTCGGTATCGACGAGGAGGAGATTGAGAAGCTAGGGTATTGAGGCGGCGACCGTTAGCCTTTTCCTGTAAGGGCCGCTACTTCTGCCTCTCCTGCCACCAGAAAAGGGTATTATGTTTCGCGAATGGATCACTAAGGAGATCCTCCACCCACTACCTCACAGGCAATAAGTATTTGCTCTCCCCAGGGGCAGTTGTCCAGCCCTGTCTGCAAGCCGCCTGCTAGTTGACATAACGCTTTCTTATCGGATACTCTCTCCCAAAACTAGGCGTCTGGTCTGGTTCGCTCTTTCCGTCACGCCCTTTCGGCTCTTAAAGCCATGTCGGCACGCGATTGTTGCGGGACTTCTGGGGTTCTCGGTGGCTGAACCTCAGAAAGAAATTCCTATCATTGAAAGGAAGAATCCCATGAAAAAAGCATCCTCCCAGGCGGCCAGTAAAGTTCGGGAAATCGAACCCTTCGATAAACGCAGCATCGACCCGGCGAAGTTCAAGACCGACCTCTCAGCAGCGGACATCAAGAACTTGCTCGGGCCGATCGGGGGCATAGTGATCGCCCCCTTTGGTCCCATCGAGACGCTTAGCGTCAGTAAAATGGTTGGCCTCGGCCGGACAAATATAACCATCGTCGCACCGACTGTCGTGCAGGCCGATGCTGTGCCGCCCCGTGCGAGCTTCGACCAGCAGGCCCAGTCGCGCAAGCCCACCATTCAGATGCACTTTCAGCCGAGCGGCTACGGAATCACATCCGTCGGGACCTATATCATGGAGTTCACGATCGAGGCGTTCGGTCAATCGACGTTTAATCTGGACGGTGGTCCGATAACCGTTAACATTTTGAATAAGGGCACGAAGGTGCTGAACGGGCCGACGAGGGTGTCATTGGTTTTTAAGGACCTGCCGCCTTCGCAGGAGACCTTCGGATTTCTTGAGCAGTCCGCGGGCGGACGGTGGAATTGGTTTTCCATTCAGGTCCGTTTCCCGGATTTGGTGTTAACACTCTAGCCAGCCTCGCGGCCCCGACGATAAATTCGATTTAGCGATCGTATTGTTAAATTTGCGGAAAGTAACCTATTATTTAATCGCGGATATCCTGCAGAAACCATTCCGTAGGAATCTCCCGGCCCACTCCCTTTTCCTTCGCGAGTTGATAAACCCTTCCGGCGCAGACGGCGAACTGGAGTCCTTGCGTCCCTGAATTGATAAAAAAGGTAACCTGGCGCGGGCTCGTTCGTCCCGGAATCTTCTGAGCCTTGAGATCCATGAAGTAATCAAAGAAGCCGCCGCGGTAATTATCCACTTCAGGATTGGGGATGCCGGACCTCTCCTCAGGTTGGCCAGCGATGTAGCCGACGTTGCCGTGAAGTCGAACCATTCCCTCATCCATCGTATCGACCGTATTCCTGCCCAGCTTGATGGATAGATCGCAGCGCTGAACCACCTTGGGCCCAATTTCGCAAGCGCGTACGCAAGTGATGTGGGCGCCCTCCTCCAGCCACTCCGGTTCGCCAAAGACGACCTGCGTCGAGTCGGTACAGGTGGCAACGATATGGGAACCCCGCACGACGGCTTCAGGGCGATCGACGGCTTCGACCTGAAGCCCGAGCTTCTCGCCCATCTCCTCGGCGTAAGCAAACCGGTGTGCTTTGGTAGGACTGTAAACCTTAACCCTCTCCAGCTTGCGCACTTCGTTGAACGCCTCAAGATAGCTGCGCGCCATGCCGCCGGAGCCAAAAATCCCTACTACCGAGGCATCAGAGCGGGACAAATATTTGGCCCCTAATCCGGCGCAGGCGCCGACGCGCATGTGCTGCAATATCCCGTCGTTGATGATCGCGAGCGGCTCGCCGTTGCGCACGCTGAAAAGTAAAACCAATCCACAAAACGTCCCGGGCCGGATGCAGTATTTCTCTTCAGTGATTCCGTCAGGCCAATGAATGATATCCGACTTCATCCGGATGGCAAAGACGCCGAGCTGGCGGCTTGCGCCCTCCATGGTGCCCCACCGGTAGTAGCCGTCGGGTCGCTCGCATGGGACCCAGACATCGAGCCGGGAGCGATAGACAGCATCCCCTTTGAGCAGATCATCATAGCCAATCTCTAGGGCTTCCAGACAGCTCCTCATATCGAGAAGCTGTTCCACCTCTTTGTTATTGATCAAGAGCATACGGACCTCCGAAGCTTGCCTTACACCAATATCGCAAATTTTGAAAGTGCACGGTCATTGGGCCATAGCGCTCGCATCTAAATCAGCAATCCAAGATCTGAAATCATCCCACTAGATTGACTTTTTAGCATCGTTCTAGCAATGTTAGCGTAACTTAAAGAGGATAGGAGGTACTGAAAGTGAAGATCCTTCGCTTCAATGATGACCGGATCGGAATACTCAAGAATGAGAGACAGGTGGTGGATGTCAGTGACGCGATCAGTCACCGAATCGAGAAAGGACCCCAAAGAGTTGTAGAAGAGATCATAGAAAACTTTAGCAGCTACCGGCCGAAGTTGGAGCAGATCGCGGCTCAAAAGAGCGGCGTTGCTTTGAGCAGTGTTAAGCTTCTAGCGCCTATTCCGCGGCCCAGCAAATGTCTTGCCGCCTTTGTCAACTACGTCGATAGGCCGGACCGGAGCCCCGACACGATGCCTAATGAGTATTTCTACAAGGCACCGGAGTTGGTAGGTCCGGAAGGGAGCGTCGAGCTGCTCGACATTCCAGCGGCCGTGGTTTACCAGCCCGAGGCGGAGCTGGCCTTCGTTATGGGAAAGACTCCCAAGAACGTCAAAGAGGCGGACGCCATGAACTGCGTTTTCGGCTATGTGCCCTTCTTCGACATCTCAACGCGTGGGCTCACAAGACGAACGCAGTTCATCCCCAAAGGCCAGGACACGCATGGCCCCTGCGGCCCGTGGATCACAACGAAGGACGAAATCCCAGATCCGCACAATATCGTGGTGAAGTCGTGGGTCAACGGGCAAGCGAGACAAAATTACAACACGAAGTTTATGGCGCACAAAATCCCCGATCAGATCACTTGGCTCACCCGTTTTCTCCAGTTTCAACCCGGCGACGTCATCGCCACGGGAACCTATCACGAGGGGCTGGGACCGATTAACAACGGCGACGTTCTGGAAATCGAGATAGAAAAAATGGGCAAAGCAAGATTTTTCATCAAAGGATACGGGCCGCGGAAAGATGCGGAGTGGCTGCCGGGAGTGAGCCAGCCGACACCACCCCCCGGCGGAAGAATGAGCAAGGTTTAGAAACTCCGGCAGTTTTGTCTTTTTATCTGTTCCTCTTCATCAGCCCCTCGTGCCAGGCCAGCGCCCTGCTGTGGAACAGGAAAAAAATTTGATTCAAGGCGTAACCTAGGAGCGCGAGGGTGAGCATGCCCGCATACATCTGGGTGACTTTCAATCTCCTCTGAGAATCCAAGATGAAGTAGCCAATGCCATCGCTGCTGCCCACCATCTCCGAGATCACGACGAGGATCAGCGTGATGCCTAGACTTATCCTCAGACCTGTCATGATCTGCGGCGATGCGGCGGGTAAAATGACCTTGATGATCGACCTTCCGTGAGAGAGACCAAAGGTTCTCGCGGTATAAACCAAAACCCGATCGATGCTCCTGACACCATCAAAGGTATTGAGGAGAATGGGCCAGGCACAAGAGATGAAAATCACAAAGATTTTCATCCCATCTCCCAGGCCGAAGAACAGCATGGCCACCGGAACCACGACCGGGGGTGGAATCGGCCGGAGCGTCTCGATAATGATTTCCAGTGAGCGATGGAGCCATTGAAATATGCCCATAGCGACCCCCAGCGGTATGAACAATAGCGCAGCTAAAAAATACCCTGCCGCCGCGCGCTTTAGGCTCACAAGAACCTGATAGAGTATCTCGCCGGAAGAGATGAGATAGAAGAACATGCTCAAGATCTTACTCATCGGAGGAAAGAAAAGAGGATTCATTAGCCCCAAGCGCGAAACGGACTCCCAAATGCCTGCCGCGGCCATAAGAACAACGAGGCCGTTGAGCTTGGACTCTCTATTCCATTTCATAGCAAACCTCTCGCGGTTGCGCCCCGGTGCCAGGCCATCGCTTTACCCTCGAAGAAGAGAAAGAGGCGATTCAGACCGTACCCTAAGACAGCGACAATCACGATCCCCGCGTACATGTTCGTCGTGCTCAAGGATCTCTCCTCGTCCAGAATGAAGAACCCGAGGCCACTTCCGCCAACGACCATCTCTGAAGTCGTCACCAATATAAGAGCTATCGCCAGGCTGATACGGAGTCCGGTGACGATGTAAGGCATGGCCGCAGGCAGAATGATTTCTTTTAATATCTTCCATCGGCCAAGGCCGAAAGTCCTTCCTGTATCGATGAGAGTCGGCTCGATGTTTCTGACACCGTCGATCGTATTGATCAGGATAGGCCAGGTGCATGCATATAGGGTCACAGCAACTATCATCGCATTGCCTATTCCTAAGAGGAGAATGGCGACCGGGATCATGGCGACCGAGGGCATCGGCCGCAAGAATTCGATAAGGACTTCGAAGAGAGCATAGGCAAACCGAAAGTGACCGAGCAGGATCCCCAGTGAAACCGCGATCAGTGCCGACAGGAGATATCCAGTGAGAAAACGGCCGAGGGTGGCCAGAAGATGAGCAACAACCTCCCGCGAGAAAATGAGGCTGAGTAGAGACCGAATGATTTCGCTCACAGGCGGAAAGTAGGACTGGATGACTTGGCTGGAGCGGGCAGAAATCTCCCAAAGAAAAAGCAAGGCCAAGAAAGAGAGCAAGCCCGGCAGATTGATTCTAGAAAAAACTCTCACTTGTCCCCTATTGGCTGATTTGCCTATAGATCTCGTTTCTCAATTCCATGAATTTTGCATCCGCCCGTGTGGTGATCTGATGTCTAGGCCGACTCAGATCTACGTCGATCGTCTGCAAGATCCTGGAAGGGCGACGGCTCACCACGTAGATCCTGTCCGATAGGTAGATCGCCTCCTCGATATCGTGTGTGACCAGCAATATCGTCGTTCCCAAATCTTCCCAGATTTTCAGCAACGTGTCCTCCAGTTCGAGGCGGGTAAGCGCGTCCACAGAGCCAAAGGGCTCATCCATCAAGAGAATTTCCGGTCCGTAGGCCAAAGCTCTGGCAATAGCCACCCTTTGCTGCATGCCTCCGGACAGTTCCCACGGGTAGTGCCGCTCAAAACCTTCCAACCCGACAAGCTTGATGAGCCGACGAGCCTCACCCTGGGCGTCCTGCGATCGCTTCTCTCGAGCTTCTAGACCGAACAGGACATTGCCCAAAATGGAGCGCCACGCGAAGAGAGATTTGTTAAATTCCTGAAAAACCAGAACCAAGTTCGACGGCGGACCATGAACCTCCACGTCTTTAACCACAAGCCCGCCGGTGCTCGGAGGGTTTAAGCCAGCGATGCACATAAGAAGTGTGGTCTTCCCGCAACCTGAGGGGCCGACGAGAGACACAAACTCGCCTTTTTCCACGCGGAAGGATATCTCATCAATCGCCAGTGTCGATTCTCCATCCAGCTGCCGATAGCTCTTGGAGACCTTTTTCACTTCCAAAATAGCCACCATATCCTCACTCCGACCGCAGATAACAGATAAGAAATTTCCAACCCCAGAGGGCTCGGATGAACCTCTTTTAGTAAACGCGGTCCCTAACGTCAAGATAAAGTCGGTTGCCTAAATGGTCCTGTTCGGCTATGCGTTGAAGTCAATCAAATCCGATGACCCATAGAGCTTACCAGTGACTGTAGCCAAGAGACCTCTCAAGAGTCGGACAAACCGCGCACACACTCCCCTGCCTGACTATCTAGCACCCGATCTCAATCTCTTATTTGTCGGCATTAATCCCGGTATTATCTCGGCGGCGGCCGGACATTACTACGCCAACCCGAGAAACAGTTTTTGGCGATTATTACATGAAGCCGGGCTGACTCGAGCGCAGCTAAGACCGGAGGAGGATCATCGAATGCCACAGCTCGGCTACGGGCTTACCGACATCGTTAAGCGGCCCTCACACGGGGCGGGAGACTTAAAGACCCGTGAGTTTATAGCTAACCGACACCGTCTCCTAGAAATCGTAGAGCGCTATAAACCCAGAGCGGTCTGCTTCAATAGCAAGACGGCTTTCGAAGGGTTCTTCGGCAAAGGCACCCTTCGAACTTTCGGCCCCCAGGCGGTCACTCTAGCCGACACGTCGGTTTTCGTCCTTCCCTCGACCAGTCCCGCGAACGCCGCCGTTCCGCTTGTCGTCAAGCGAAAGTATTTCAAAGCGCTAAAGAGGTGGCTTGAAAAGTCGAGCTAGGTGTAAAGAGAATGATCGTCACCCTTGAAAAAGAACGATGTTCATTGATGCTCACGCACATCTAGACAAATACGAGGGCTCGCTGGAGTCCGCCTTGGACGAAATCGAAGCGCAACAGATTTTTACCGTTGCCGTCTCGATGGATCCGGCGTCTTATCAGCGCAACCTGGAAATCGGCCAGATGTGCGAGCTGGTGCTCCCCACTTTCGGCATCCATCCTAAAAGCGCAACGGAATATGCGGGTCGTTTGGAGGAGCTGGGCCCTTGGATTGAGCGAACTCCGGCGATCGGGGAAATCGGCCTCGACTTTCATTGGGTAGAAGACGCATCGCAATACCCATCTCAGAAAAAGGTACTGGAGTACTTTCTGGCCGCGGCGCGAGAGCAGAAAAAGATCGTCAATCTTCACACCAAAGGAGCGGAAAAGGAGATTCTTAACCTCTTGGATCGTTACGAGATTCAGAGAGCGATCGTTCACTGGTATTCGGGCCCGCGCTCTACTCGGACCATATCCGGGCCATAACCAAAGAATTGCCGCTGAACCAATTGCTTACGGAGACGGATAATCCGGGCGGGTTAAAATGGCTGACGGGAAAGCTCGGCATGCCGGCAGTGCTCAGAGAGGTGATTCAGGCGATTGCCCAGCTCAAGGAAACGACCCCGGATACTATTGCTCGTGTCGCCCAGGAAAACTTCTCGCGTCTCATCAGGGGTGATCCTTGGCTTTCGGACTTGCGGGTTCGCATCCCGGCCTTTCACTGACCATTCCGCCCCATCCACGCCTCTGCTTTTACGACGGCAGCAAGCCACATTGATTCATTCCACCCGCTCGTGTACTTTGATGTTCTAGCTTTTGAGATAGAAAAGGGGAGGCCTAATGAAAAAAATAAACCGTCCGACGGTCCTACAGGTATTGGCGTTACTTCTCTTTAGCGCGCTGCTCGAAAGCTGCTCTCTTCTATATCCTGAGGATGAGGAACGGGAGGAGATCGTCGCTGGAATCCGCATCCCTGTTCCACGCGGAATGAATAAGTCGACGGAACAGCGAGTCGACTTGACTCTCCCGGGGCTCGAAGGCGGGACAGTGACCTACCAAGGAAATGTTGATCCGAACAAGATCGTCAGCTTCTATCAAACGGAGATGCCGCAGCGAGGCTGGTTGCCCAGAGCGAGGCTTGTAACCCAAGGAATCACCCAAGGCGGCACCCTCGCCTTTAGCAAGGATGCCAGGAGCGTGTTGATCCGAGTAAGTGGAACCGGGGGCGCCACCGTATGGAGCTCCGGCGTTACGGTACTGGACATTCTGGTCGCAGCCGTGGGCCTGCAGACTCCCAGCCCTCTCCAAGAAAAATCAACAGGATCGCCGCGATGAGTACCCACCGCCATCACTTTTAGGAGCAGACAATGATTTTGATTCCTCGGACAAATGATGGCGCCGAGAAGAGAAATGGCGCCGAAAGCCCAACCAGGACGTGACAACCGAGCCTAACAAATCAATGCAAGCCTGGCCACGGAGCAAAGCATTCTCTCCTTATGGATTTTAAGCGTCTCCGTCAAAAGCTTCTCCTCTGGTACGCCAGAAACCACCGCGACCTTCCCTGGCGCCGGACGCGTGATCCGTATGCCATCTGGATTGCTGAGACGATGCTGCAGCAAACCCAGGTTAAGACCGTTCTTCCCTACTACCGTCGCTTCCTAAACGCTTTCCCGACTATCCAGGCGCTTGATCGCGCTTCGCCACAGAGAGTCTTGACCCTTTGGGCGGGTCTCGGTTACTACCGCCGCGCGGAGAATCTCAAAAGGGCTGCGCGGAGAATCGTCCGCGAACATCACGGCAAGATTCCCAGAGATTGGAACCACCTGATCGCCCTGCCAGGAGTGGGCTCTTACACGGCCGGCGCTCTTTTAAGCATCGCGTTCGATCAGCCCTTCCCGGCGGTGGATGGCAATACCCGACGCCTTCTTACTAGAGTGTTCAATGCAAAAAATGAGAAAGAGCTAGCAAAGATTGCCCGACGATTAGCCCAGCAGGCACAGCCCGGACGCCTCAACCAAGCGCTGATGGAGCTGGGGGCGACGATCTGCCTCCCACGAGATCCTCGGTGTGGGGAATGTCCGATCGCAACATTCTGCGATGCGTTCAAAACGGCCCGCCCGCTGATGACGCCAGCTGGGGTGCGAAAGCGACCGACCCGAAAAATCGACTGGCCTCTAGTATTGATCCAAAGCGGCGGGGAGATCCTTCTCCGCCGAAGGCCATCCGGCGGCCTTCTTGGAGGGCTGTGGGAAGCTCCGGGGGGAGAGAAGAGAAAAGAAGAGAGCGCAAAGGACGCTTTGATGCGCCATCTGAACGGCCTCGGACGTCACGTAAAGTCCATGGTCCTCGTTGGTGAGATCCGCCACAGCATAACCGACCGTCGGATTCGGGCGACCATCTTTAACGTCCAGTTGCGCAAAAGAACGGCTCCCCCCGATTCGACCTGGAGTTGGATTGCGTCTTCGTCTCTCCAGCGACACCCCCTCTCGTCTTTGACCAGGAAAGCCTTGAGACTTGTCGCCGAGTCATGAAAGCCTTGCTGGTCAAAAGCCTCTTGCTCTCTTTCGTCGTGGGACTGGCCGTTTTCGCCTACTTTAGCCTCCCTGACGTCTCGGTTCTAAAGAAAAATAATCCCAAAACGACAGCGCTGATGGACCTTCGAGCCGAAGAATACCGGGAGAGAGGCCGAAAGCCGGTACAGCAACAAACCTGGGTTCCTTACCGTGCTATCTCTGATCATCTCAAGAGAGCGATCATCATAAGCGAAGACGCCTCCTTCTTTAGCCACCAAGGGGTTGATATGTATGAACTCAAGGAAGCATTCAAAGAGAATTGGGAGAAAGGAACTTTTAAGCGGGGCGGCAGTACGATTACCATGCAGCTGGCAAAAAATCTTTATCTGAATCCTTCGAAAAACCCGATCCGTAAACTGCAAGAGATCGCGATTACCTGGCAACTGGAGCACGCGCTATCCAAACAAAGGATCTTTGAGATCTATTTAAATGTGATCGAATGGGGGGCTGGCATCTATGGAGCCGAAGCGGCGTCCCGACACTATTTCTCCAAGTCTGCGTCCGACCTCAACCCGTCGGAAGCGGCCACGCTCGCTGCACTACTTCCAAATCCTAGGAACCCGCGGGAAAAGGGACTTCTGTATAGAAGAAATCTCATCTTGACCCGACTGTTTCAGGTCGGCTACGTCAGCGAAGTCGAGGCCGAACAAGCAAAAAAGAGCCGTCTATTCCGTAACCAGGAGCTCCCTCCCGATCTCTCACCCTACCAGATCCGCGATTCGACCGGTCTTCTTGATCCTTTGTCTCATTAAAACTTAACACCTTCGTAACCTTTTTCCCGCTGCAAACGTCTAATTTAGGTAGAGGATTTGGACAATATCTGTCGATCCCTGGCTTCTGCCCACGGAAGTGGCGGAATAGGAAAGGAAACCCAAAATGAAAGCGAATCACAACGAGAGAATGATCGATACGACGCTGGGAGAGGTTATCGCGGCGGTGAGTGAGGCCGCCTTTGAGTGCAGCAAGAACAGCACAGAGGCATACATTCTCGCGGGTTTCGTCTTAGAAGAGATTTTCAGGAAAAGTCCTACGGTGAATGGGCCACAAGGCCTCACCCTAAACCAGGTGTTCCCAAGAGAAGGTTATTTAAATTAGAGTCCACCCCTTTCAAGCATCACCGACACAATCTAGAGATTATAGCGGCGGTGCAGTTGGGTTTTACTGCGTGCGCTGCGGCCTCTTGATACCCAATTTTTCCATCCGGGACCGGAGGGTGCTAGGGTTGATGCCTAGGATTGAAGCGGCCCCTTGGCCACCATGAATGACCCAGTTGGTTTCCATCAGCGCTCGGCTGATATGGGCGCGCTCCAAGTCCTCGAGGGTAGGTAAGCCTGAATCTTGTGGCGCGGTATCTATCCGAAGCATCGATTCATCAATTCGTACTTTTGGCCCCTCCGCTACTACAACGGCCCGCTCGATCACGTTTTGCAATTCCCGAATATTTCCCGGCCAGGGGTATTTCGTCAGCCGATCCATCGTATCGTTGGATACTCCCTGAATCTGCTTCCCGAGCTTTTTCGAATATCGGCTCAGAAAGAAACTGACGAGGAGCGGGATATCCGATTTTCTGTCCCTGAGCGAGGGCGCCTCCAGGGGAAAGACATTGAGGCGATAGAAAAGG
>VBLN01000082.1 GCA_005878685.1 Deltaproteobacteria bacterium
ATTTTTCACGGCATGGGCACGCGAGTCACCCTTGTCCATCGCGGCTCTTTGTTTCTGCGAGGATTTGATCACGACGTACGCGAGACCCTGGCCAACGAGATGCGGAAAAAAGGGATCGATCTGCTCTTCGACACTCAAGTCGAGAAGATCGAAAAGACAACGGGTACCATAAGAGCGACTCTGACAGCAGGGATCTCTCTCGAGGCGGACCAGCTTATGTTTGCAACCGGACGTCAGCCTAATACGCAGCGCCTGGGTCTCGAAGATTTGGAGGTCAAACTCAACGATAAGGGTGCTGTAGTCGTCAATGAACATTCATGTACCACGGTATCTAATATCTACGCCGTCGGCGACTGCACCGACCGCCGAAATCTCACCCCGGTCGCCATCGCCGAGGGCCAGGCCGTAGCCGAGACGCTGTTCCATAACAACCCCATGAAACTCGACTACGCTAATGTGCCCTCTGCGGTCTTCAGCCAGCCAAGCGTTGGCACGGTGGGTTTGACGGAGAAGCAGGCGCGCGAGCGCAACCCCGCAATCGACGTCTACAGGACGGTTTTTAAGCCGCTCAAGCACGCACTCACAGGCCGGAACGAGATGACCATGATGAAGCTTGTGGTTGACCGATCAACGGATCGCGTCCTGGGCTGCCATATGGTTGGGCCTGAAGCAGGAGAGATTATCCAGGGTCTGGCTGTGGCACTGACCTGTGGGGCGACTAAGGGGCAATTCGACGCGACTATCGGCATTCATCCGACCGCGGCCGAAGAGTTCGTGACGATGCGCGAGAAGATCCCCTAACAGCGAATGGAGGCGGAAAATGAAAAGCTATCGAAAGGAGCTCTGGTTCCATACACCGACCCGCGTTGCCTTCATCAATATCACGTCACAGGTCGAGGAATGCTTGAAGGAGAGCAGGATTCGGGAAGGGCTTGTGCTGGTCAACGCCATGCATATCACCGCGTCAGTTTTCATCAATGATGATGAGCGCGGTCTCCATCATGACTACACTCTCTGGCTTGAGAAGCTCGCGCCTCACGAACCGGTCAGCCAGTACCGGCACAATGACACCGGCGAGGACAACGCGGACGCTCACATCAAGCGGCAGGTGATGGGCCGTGAGGTCGTCGTTGCTAGTACCAACGGCAAACTCGATTTCGGTCCTTGGGAGCAGATCTTCTACGGTGAGTTCGACGGCCGTCGACGCAAGCGCGCCCTCGTAAAGATTATCGGCGAGTGACCCATAGGGCGAATGCGCTCATCCGGCGGGTTGGTTTGTCTGCTTGAAACGAATTTCTTTAGAGACCGATCTTCCGTTTATCCATGGCGTGCTCCCACTTGCTCTGTGCGTCCTCACCGAAGAGTAAAGCCCGCTCCGCGGCTATCGAAAACCAGGCTCCAGCTTTGATCTCAGCCTCGAGCTGGCCAGCAGCCCAGCCAGCATGTCCCAGCATAACCAGTCTCTCGCGGGGACCCTTGCCGAGAGAAATGGTACGCAGAAGCTCGACATCCCCCGTTACCGCGATGCCATTTTCGACAATCGTCGTACTATCGAGAACGTAGTCGTCGCTGTGAAGGATAAGGCCCTTGTCAGGCTCCACGGGGCCGCCGTAGTGAAGAATGATTTCGCCCTTGGCTCCGTCGCTATCCTTCCCGAGCGACTTGAGCAGGTCGGCGATGGGCCCTTTTGCAATCGGTTTGTTGATCACCAGGCCCATGGCGCCATTCTTGTCGTGACGGACCATGTAGATGACGGCTTGGAAGAAGCGCGGATCGGACATTTCCGGTGTTGCCACGAGGAGCTGGCCGGTGAGATAGGGGTTGTCTGCGGGCGAAACTAAGTGCGGCGACCCGAGAATACAAGCCAGAAGCAGCACCACTGGCGCGCTCACCCATCCCAACTGCTTCTGGACTCGCAGGAAGACAGGTGGACTCTTGGCGAGGTTCTTCATGTCTTTTTTCGCTACTAGGTGAATAGCAGTGAGACCGCGGTAGAGCTGATCGTTAGCTATCCAGCTCTGGCTTGGGCAGGGTCGTATAGGGAATGCCTTCTTCGTCGAGTTCTTCTTTTTCTTCCGGCGTCGAGATCCCGTGAATGGGTCTTTTTTCGCTGTCGCCGTGAAAAATAGGCGGCGAAACGAGGACCCACATCTTCAAAGTTTTCTTTGACGTAGCGGTGGAGCCGAAGCAGAAGTTCCTTCGCGTCCGCCTCCGTTAAAGTGCTGGGGGAGGCCTTTTCCTGTGGAGGGCTCTCCTTCTTTTGTTGAGGATCACTTCTATGCGTAAGGACGGCGCAGGCATGCGGCATCTTTTCTACTTTGCTGCTGCCGCAGGTAGGGCAGGAAACCTGGCCCCGCGAAGCTTGCTTTTGAAATTCCTCGAAACTGGGGAACCAACCCTCAAAACGGTGGTTTTTCTGGCACAGGAGATCGTAAACAACCATAAACGGCCTAGGGTTAACCATTAAGTTCCTTTAGCTCAAATGTCAACCCCGGGCTAGGTTTTCCCGCGGCAGGAGTAATGTTAATATTCTCGCTGCATGCCCAATCAGCTCGCGATTAGAGTTGTCCGTAAGATGAGTGAGGTAGAGGGCGCGGATTGGGATCGGGTGCTCGATCGTGGCTCGCCTTTCATGAAGTGGCACTGGCTTGATTCCCTGGAGCAGAGCGGCTGCGTCAGCGAGAAGACAGGTTGGCTGCCTCATCACATCATTGTCGAGAGAGCGGGAGAGATCGTCGGGGCTTGTCCTATGTACCTTAAGCTTCACAGCATGGGGGAATTCGTCTTCGACTTCGAGTGGGCCGAGGCCGCACACCACCTTGGGATCCGGTACTATCCCAAAATGCTTGTCGGCGTTCCCTTCACGCCGGTGACGGGCGTGCGCTTTCTTACAGCCCGAGGCGAAGAAAGGGGGAGCTGATTTAAATCATGGGGCATGCCCTCGTGCAGATTGCCAAGGAGAACAAGCTTTCGTCTATCCACGTGTCAATTTCTGTCTTGGCGATGAGGTCGAGGCGCTCAAGCGCGTCGGTTTTACTCCCCGGCTCGGTCTCCAGTTTCACTGGCGGAATTGCGGCTACCAATCTTTTGACGACTATCTGGGCTCCTTTCGCAGCGACCGGCGCACGAAGATCAAGCGGGAGCGTCGCGAGCTTCTCCAGCAAGGCATTGCCATCCGCGCCATTGAGGGAGACGAGGTGACTCAGGCGGATATGCGCCTGATGTTTCAACTCTACAAGACTCACATTGATCGACTCTACTATGGCCACCAGTACCTCACGCGCGCATTCTTCGACGAATTGTCGCGTCGCTTTGCGGCGCACATCTGTCTCATCTTCGCGGAGCGCAATTCTCGGGTCATTGCCGGCACATTTAATGTTCAAGACCAGACCGCCCTGTATGGGCGCTACTGGGGAGTGTTCGAAGAGGAGCGATATCTGCACTTCAACGTCTGCTATTATTCGGCCATTGAACATTGTATTCGGAAAGGCCTCGAGCGATTTGAAGCGGGCGCTGGGGGGAGCTTCAAGCAACTGCGCGGACTCGATCCTCAGCCCACGACCAGCATGCATTACGTCGTGGAAGAGAGGTTTCGGCGAGCCGTAGAGCAGCATCTACGCCAAGAAAGAGACGCGGTGAATCAGAAACGGGCTGTCCTGCTCGAGAGGAGTCAGCTGAAGAAGGAAAATGGCTAGCGCCGGACCGAGGCCGCATTGGACAAGCGGCCACTCCCACGTTATGATGAACAAGCCGTCGATGACCAGCCGCACTCGTTCACGTATTCATGCCTAACATCGGAAGATCGACCTACAAAAAGGCCGGCGTGGATATTGCCGCAGCCGACCGCTTGGTAAGCCGCATCCGACCCATCGCCCTAAAAACTCCACGGCGAGGGCTGTTGGCGGGAGTCGGAGGGTTTAGCGGTCTCTTCGATCTTCACAGCAGAAAGTATCGCCATCCTATCCTCGTCACGTCCACGGACGGGGTGGGGACTAAACTCAAAATCGCCTTCATGATGGGTGTTCATGATACCGTGGGCATCGATCTCGTCGCCATGGGAGTCAACGATGTGCTGACTCAAGGGGCGGAGCCGCTCTTTTTCCTCGACTATTTCGCTACGGGTCGGCTGAATCCCAAGACCGCGTTGCAAGTCATTCGCGGCATCGCCGAGGGCTGTCGCATTGCGGGCTGCACGCTGATCGGCGGAGAGACAGCGGAGATGCCCTCTTTCTATAGCGACGGAGAATATGACCTCGCCGGGTTCGTCGTGGGCGCCGTAGAAAAGGACAGGATTTTCCACCCCGAGGCGGTCGCTCCGGGCGATCTTCTTATCGGCCTCCATGCGAGCGGTCTTCACAGCAATGGATATTCCCTTGCGCGCAAGGTTTTGCTAGAGCTCAAAGGGTTGAAGCTCCGAAGTAGACTCCCAGATCTGGGACGAACTCTTGGCGAGGAACTGCTGGAGCCGACCCGAATCTACGCGAAGACCGTTCGAAGTCTCGTTCAGGCTTATTCCATCAAGGGGATCGCCCATATTACGGGAGGCGGTATTCCGGGGAACCTTCCAAGGATTTTGCCGCGAGGGAAGCGCGCACGGCTCGAGCGGCATAGTTGGCCGGTGCCGGCGATCTTTCAGCTGATCCAAAGGTCTGGATCGATTTCGCAGGCAGAGATGGATCGGACTTTCAATAACGGTTTGGGCATGATCCTCGTGGTCGGCAAGAGCGATGTCGATGGCGTCGAGCGATCCCTTAGAAAGATGGGGGAGAGATATTCTCTGATCGGCGAGATCAGGAAGGGAGAGAGAAGCGTCGAATTCGTCTCCTAGGATCATTTATGTCGCGGCAAGTTCCATTGGGTGTGCTTATCTCCGGGAGCGGCTCAAATCTTCAGGCGATCATGGATGCGATCAAGGAGAAGCGACTGGACGCCGTGATTCGTATCGTGATCAGCAACCGAGACGATGCTTACGGTCTCGTGAGGGCAAGAAACCACAACCTTCCTACGGAGATTGTGGACCACCGCAAGTTTCCTGCCCGTGAGGCCTATGACCAGGCGCTGGTCGATCTCTTAAAAACGCATGATGTCGAGCTGGTCGTTCTCGCTGGCTTCATGCGTCTTCTCTCTCCCGTCTTCGTGCGGGCGTTCTCCAACCGAATCATGAATATCCACCCTGCCTTGCTGCCGGCCTTTCCCGGCCTGCACGTTCAGCGAAAGGCGCTGGAATACGGGGTGCGTTTCTCCGGCTGCACGGTTCACTTCGTCAACGAGGAATGCGATCAAGGGCCGATCATCATTCAAGCGGCGGTGCCGGTTTTTCCAGACGATACAGAGGAATCACTTTCCGCGAGGATACTCAAGGAAGAGCACCGCATCTATCCAAGGGCTATTCAGCTTTACAGCGAGGGCCGTCTCCATGTCGTGGGTCGAAGAGTCCTCATTGATGATTTGGAAAAGCTGGAGGATCAGGCTCTCGTTTATCCTCCATTAAAAGGATGAAGCAGCCCAAGTATATCGTCTCTGCCTGTCTCATCGGCAAACGCTGCCGGTACGATGGCAGGCATAAGGCGCACCCCGGAGTGATTCGCTTTCTTAGGGGAAGGAAGTACTTGGCTCTCTGTCCCGAGATGCTGGCCGGATGGGGCAGCCCGCGTCCTCCAGTCGAGTTTCACGGCGGCGGCGCCGCTGAAGTCCTTGAAGGTAGGGCGAGCGTCAGAGACGACAGAAAGAGAAATCGGACAAGAAGTCTGCTCCGCGGGATCACCAGGGCCCTGGAACAGGCCGATGCCTCAGGAGCCAAGCAGGCTATCCTGAAAGAAAAGAGTCCGAGCTGCGGCGTGAATCACGTCTATCGGGATGGGAAGCTGACTCGAGGACAGGGACTTTTCACCTATTGGCTGCGGCAGCGAGGAGTCAAAGCGCAATCAGAAGAGAGTTTTAGAGATAAGGGAAACCATGAGCGGCGCCGCTCTTAAATTTGTTCTCAAGGCTCTGGTGAGCTTGGGTCTGATTGTCTTTCTCCTCTCTCGGATCGAGCTGGCCGAGTTTCTCCGAGTCCTCGGCTCGGCACGTCTCTCTTATCTGCTCATTGCGCTTGCAATTTATCTCGTGGGACAACTGTTCGGCTCGATGAGGTGGGCGTTGCTCGCCTGGCCCTTGGGCTTTAAGAACTCGATCAAGGAATTTGTCACGTATTACTTTATCGGGATGTTCTTTAACCTCTTTACACCAAGCACTGTGGGAGGGGACGTGAGTCGGGTCTATTATCTCGCTCAGGGGGCGACTGCCGACAGGGGCGGAGCATGGACGGGGTCGACAGGTTACGCCATCGCGTCTGTGGTAACGGACCGAGCCATCGGCATGGCTGTTCTCGTTTGGATTGGCGCCGTGGCTGTGCTTCTTTTCCCCGACTACGCCCTCCCTCTAGCCGTCCGTTATGCGGTCTACGGGCTCGCCCTGGGAATTCTTGTCGGGGCGCTGTTGCTTCCTCGAGCAGCTCGCTTTCTTCAACAGGCGAATCGTTCTTGGGCAAGAAAGTTGGCGCTCGTCGCTCAAAGCTACCGGGGGAACTGGTGGCTTCTCGTTCAAACCATGCTGCTCTCGCTCCTCGCCCACTCTATCCAGGCCTGGATGCAGCTTTTGGTCGGCCAGGCGCTCAATGTCGAGCTGCCTTGGTCCTATTGCTTCATCCTCTACCCTTTGGTCGGGACCTTCAGCGCCCTCCCGGTGACCCTTAATGGTCTTGGCTTGCGCGAAGGCAGCTACCTATTTTTGCTTCGCCATATCAACGTGGATTCGGAGAAGGCCGTTGCCTTCGGACTGCTCTGGTTAGTGATCGTGGCGCTGGACAGCTTGATCGGGGGAATCCTGTTCATCCTGAGGAGATCCGGAACCTTGTAACCATGTCTCTTAAAGAGCTCATCATCGGTAAACCCAAAGATCCCCTCGATCCTAGAGTCTTTCATCAAATCTCTCTCGTCGCCTTCCTGGCCTGGGTAGGCCTTGGCGCGGACGGATTGAGCTCATCGGCGTACGGGCCGGAAGAGGCCTATCTGGCTTTGGGAGAACACTTTTTCCTTGCCCTACCCCTAGCCATTCTGATGGCCACAACGGTCTTTGTCATATCCGCAAGCTATAGTCACATCATCGAGCTATTCCCCACGGGCGGGGGAGGTTACCTAGTCGCTACCAAACTCTTGGGTCCAAGAGTGGGGCTGACTTCCGGCTGTGCCCTGATTGTGGACTACATGCTAACGATTACTATTTCTGTCGCGAGCGCGGGGGATCAGATTTTCAGCTTCCTGCCCATTTCGCTACATGGGGCCAAGCTGGCGACGGAATTCGCGCTGATTTTTTTTCTGATCTACCTTAATCTCCGCGGCACTAAAGAGTCGGTGCTCTTTTTGCTGCCGATTTTTCTCCTGTTTGTCCTGGCCCACCTTTTTGCTATCGGCGTGGGGGTCATCCCAAAGGCCCCGGATATTCCAGTACTGGCCTCTACAACCTACGGCAAGACTGTCGGGGATATTCAAGGCCTGGGGTTGTGGACGACGCTTTTTATCGTTCTCCATGCCTACAGTCTTGGCGGGGGTACCTACACGGGCATCGAGGCGGTCAGCAATGGGCTTCAGGTTCTCCGGGAGCCCAGAGTGGAGACCGGGAAGCGGACGATGCTTTATATGGCTATCTCGCTCGCCTTCACGGCAAGCGGGCTGCTGCTTTCTTACTTGCTAAACCAGGTCGCCCCGGAGACGGGCAAAACTTTGAACGCCAGTCTGTTTGCAAAAGTCTATGAAAGCTTCTTCTCGCCCGATTTAGCTTATATGTTGATGGTGGTCACCCTTGTCACCGAGGCGGCTATCCTGCTAGTCGCTGCACAGACTGGATTTATCGATGGCCCGAGGGTCCTTTCCAACATGGCGGTAGACTCGTGGGTGCCGCATCGCTTCTCTCATTTGAGTGACCACCTAGTGACTCAATACGGCGTCTGGTTCATGGGGCTTGCCTCTCTCGCCTTTCTCCTTTACACCGGCGGCGACGTAAGGCTACTGGTTGTCATGTACAGCATCAATGTCTTTTTGACTTTCAGCCTCTCCCAGCTGGGCATGTGCCGCCATTGGTGGGAGGTGAGAAAGAACGAAACGCGTTGGCTACGCAAGCTCCTTGTGAATGGCCTCGGTTTGTCGTTCACGGGGATCATTCTCGTCGTCACTGTCGTCATCAAGTTCGCCGAGGGAGGTTGGGTGACGCTCCTCGTGACGTCGGGCTTCATTCTGCTCTGCTATATAGTTCGATCGCATTACGATCAGGTGCGAGGCGCGCTGAAGAGCCTTAATGAAACTTTGATGAACATTCCCTTTCGACCGGACCTGAAGAATCCGGTGCCGGCTAAGGATCCAGCTGCTCCAACTGCAGTCCTCATTGTGAGGGATTTTGATGGGCTCGCGATTCATTCCCTGCTCAACATCGGCCGACTCTTTCCCAACCACTTCAAGAATGTCGTCTTTGTCTCAATCGGATTAATTGACTCCGGTCGATTTAAGGGACTTAGCGAGATAGAGAATTTACGCCACGCAAAGGAAGAGGACCTTAAAAGCTTCGTGGAGTTTGCTAACTGCCTGGGCTGGTACGCGGAGTATCGTTATTCCCTGGCGATTGATCTTATCGAAGAACTGGAAAAAATCTGCAAGTCTGTGGTCAAAGACTTTCCCAAGGCGGTCTTTTTTGCCGGGAAGCTAGTTTTTGAACAGGAGAATTTTCTTACTCGTTTACTTCACAACCATACGCCCTTTACCTTGGAGCAGCGGCTTCAGTTTGAGGGCCTAGAAATGATGATTCTGCCGATCCGTGTCTTTACCTCTGTGGGTACGCAGCCCTCGCCAGCCTAGGTGTTGATCCGCAGATCAATTGGATATAGCTGAAGCTGAAGCTAGGTCAGATAACGGATTAAGAGCGTTCCCAGCCCTAGGAAGATCAGAAAGCCCATGAAATCGGTGAGCATCGTGTCGAATACTCCGGCGACGGTCGCCGGGTCAAAGCCGAGCTTTCGCAGCGCCGTCGGCACTAAGACCCCTCCGGTGGCCGCCACAAGCATGTTGAGAAACATGGCCAATCCCGCCACGAGCCCCAGCGTCGGGTTGCCTTTCCATAACCACGCCACGATTCCCAGCACCGATCCGAATATCGTGCCTTTGATCAATCCCAACCCCCATTCCTTGCGCAACAGTTGAAATAGGTTGGAGGAGCTGATCTCACCGAGCGCCATCGAGCGGACGACTACGGTCGCTGTCTGAATCCCGGCGTTGCCCGCCTGTCCCGCGATAATCGGCATGAAGATCGCCAGCGAAGGCACCGCCCCGATAGTATGCTCAAAGGCGCTGATCACGGAGGCGGCAGCGAAAGCCCACAACATGTTGAAGCCGAGCCACGGCACTCTTCGTGCCGCCGATTCCCGGAGCGGGCTGAACGCCCGTTCTTTGATGCCGACTCCGGCCATCTTGTACATGTCCTCTGTGGTCTCGTCAGCGATAACGTCGATGACGTCGTCCACGGTGATCATGCCCACGAGGAGGAGGTCGTATTTGGAGACCAATCGGGCCGCTTCTTCCTGATCGATGGAAACCTCAGCGCGGATAGGATCGGCGATCATGATTTCGTCTAAGGTACGGTCCGGAGCGGTGATGACGAGATTGCGGATGGGAACCACGCCAATGAGTTTCCCGGCTTCATCGACCACGTAAAGATAGAAAAAGGTCTCTAGCTCTCCCCGCTCGCGAATTTTGTCGATGGCGCCTTGCGCCGTCGTTTTCGGCAGCAGGGCGAGGAACTCAGTGGTCATGATTCTGCCGACGGTTCCTTCCGGATAGCCGATGAGCCGCTGCACCCTCTCCCTGCGCTCGGGGTCGACAAGCGCCAGGACCCGCTCCCTTCTCTCTTCGGCCAAGCTGTCGATGATCGTCACCGCATCATCCGGATCGGCGCGCGCAATCACGCGGGCCACTTTGTCATCCTCAATCATAGCCAGGATATCCGGCAGCTCGTCCGGAGGAAGCTCCTTGAGGGTTTTGGCGACTCGACGCACAGAGGAGAGGACGTCGAAAAGCCGGCGCACTTCATTCGGGTCGAGATTCTTAAAAAGGAGGGCGATGTCAGCCGGATGCGTCTTGGCGATCAACCTAAGGACGCGATCCGGCGTGGCGGTTCGGATCAACTCCCGTGCGGTCTCGTGGTCAAACGGAGGGGATTTCATAAATCTTTACAGAACCTTCGAGTCTTTGTCCTTTCTAACCGGTGGCATGACAATTTGCAATCTATTTGGCGTGCCCGCCATGGCATTTAAAAGTCAGGCTAAAGTCTGATATGTTGATTTAGGCCGCTTTGCCTTCAAGACTAGGAGGAGTTGCGATGTCTAAGAATAGGTATTCGGCGACCGCTTTGGCGCTGGCAGTCATCGGCTCATTTTTTTTAGGGGCGCTTTTTTCACGTGTTCCCGTCATCCCCCCGGTGATGGCCACTTCTGCGCTTCCAGGCGAAGGGAGCCCCTCCTCCTTTTCCTCCGCTGCCAGAAAGACCATGCCGGTGGTCGTCAATGTCTCCACGACTCAAAAGAGCTCCCGTACCAGCTCAGCGGGACCTTTCGGTGCTTTGGATCCTTTTGAAGAGTTTTTCAATCGGTTCTTTGGCGATACCCAGAGAGAAATTCCCCAGCGAAGCTTGGGCTCTGGCATCCTGATTAGTAAGGACGGCGAAATCATTACCAACTATCATGTGGTGCGAAACGCCGATGTGATCAAGGTGAAGCTTTCGGACAATACGGAAGATGAGGCGCGCGTCATCGGAAAGGACGAAAGGACCGATCTCGCGCTGATCAAGTTGAAAAAAGGAGCCACGCAGCTGCCGGTAGCGAAATTAGGAACCTCAGCCAACCTCGATGTCGGCGATTGGGTCATGGCGATCGGCAATCCTTTCGGCCTGGAGCTTACGGTTACGGCCGGGATTGTGAGCGCTAAGGGAAGGGTGATCGGGACCGGCCCCTATGACAACTTCATCCAGACCGACGCCTCTATCAATCCAGGGAACAGCGGCGGCCCCCTCATCAATATGCAGGGGGAGGTGGTAGGGGTGAACACAGCCATCTTCAGTCAAAACGGTGGCAACATAGGGATCGGATTTGCGATCCCGATCGATCTGGCAAAAAAGGTCGTGGATCAACTTAGAAAGAATGGGCGCGTGGTGCGCGGATGGTTGGGCGTGCGCGTCCAGGAGGCATCGACGCAAGTGGCGGCCTCTCTTGGAACGCGACGGCCAGGAGCGGTGGCGCAGGTCACGGAAGTGACGGAGGATAGCCCGGCCGCGGAGGCTGGCATCAAGCCTGGAGATCTCATCCTGGAGTTCAACGGGAAACCTTTGCCAAAGAGCCAGGATCTACGCTCCTGGGTCGCAGAGACTCCTCCGGGACAGAAGGTGACGCTCAGGACCTTCCGGGAGAAGACCGAGCGGAATATTACGGTGAAGATCGGCGAACTTGCCGATGAGACTGAAACGCTCTCCCAGGCGGAAGGCAAAGATATCGACATCGGTGTTAAAGTGCAGAAGGTGACGCCTGAAATCGCGCGGCGCCAAGGACTCGGCTCGGCCAAGGGGGTCATCGTTACGGAGGTTCAACCTGGCAGTCTGGCAGATCAAGCGGGGATTGGCACTGGAGATGTGATTCGTGAAGTCAACCAGCGTCCGGTGAATACGGTCAAAGATTTTGAGCAGTCGCTGCGGCAGAGGAGGGGCGATCGGATTTTGCTTCTTGTGCAGAGAGGAGATAACGCAGTATTTTTTGCCTTGAGGAAAAAAGGTTAATCGGACAAGCTTTCAGCGGTCAGCTTTCAGCCCAGATCCGAGCCTGATAGCTGATGGCTGAGTGCTGAACGCGTTCAAGCAAGGAGGGCCTATGTTCGGACTCGGCTTTCAAGAGCTATTGATCATTCTGATTATCGCCCTGGTGATCTTCGGACCAGGAAAGCTCCCACAGATCGGGAGCGGGTTGGGTAAGGCGATCCGTGATTTCAAGAAGGGCGTGAGCGGCGAAGACCCGGAGGATAAAGAGGAAAAAACGAAAAAGGACGATTCCAAAGAACTCCCGCGTTAAGATCCCGGAAAGCGCGCATGAAGGAACTTACGCAAAAACGGAGCTTCGAGAGTTTCTTGCCGATTGCGGCGAGCAGCGAGTATCTGGGAGGAATCGGTTTTTTGCTGTACGAGATTCTGCGCTGCCTGCGCAGGCGGTGGGAGGGTCGGCTGATCCTAACCCAGATGGAACAAGTGGGAGTTCGTTCGCTCGCTATCGTGACGCTTACCGCGGTCTTTACCGGAATGGTCCTTGCCCTGCAAATGGGAAGTTGGCTCACCCGCTTTGGGGCCAGACCCTATGGAGGCAGAGTCTTGGCTCTCTCCATGCTTCGGGAGATGGGTCCCGTGCTGACCGCTCTGATGATAGGAGGAAGGGTGGGAGCTGGAATTACGGCAGAGCTGGGCTCCATGAAGGTCACGGAGCAGATCGATGCCATGCGTTCCCTGGGGGTCAATCCGATCCAGAAACTGGTTTTCCCCCGCGTGATCGCGCTGGTCGTCATGCTTCCCTTGCTGACCATTGTGGCCGATTTTGTGGGAATTGTTGGAGGCATGTTCATCACCGTGATGGAGCACGGTATCAGCGGAAGCTTTTACTTGAACTCGATCATTCAGTTCATCCGATTCCAAGATGTCTATAGCGGCTTGGGAAAGACCTTCTTCTTTGGATTCTTTATCGCGGTCATCGCTTGTTACAATGGCCTGGAAGTGAGCGGTGGAGCCGATGGAGTGGGCCGGGCGACCACACAGACCGTCGTGATGACCTCCATCACCATTCTGATATCGGATTTTTTTCTCACCAAGTTTTTTCTCCAGCTCTAGCTATGGAAAGGGCCAGATTCATCGAGTGTCGCAACCTGTATAAGTCCTTTGGCGCAAAGCCGGTGCTCCAGGGAATTAATCTCACAGTCGAGCAAGGGGAGACGATGATGATCCTGGGTGGCAGCGGCTCCGGCAAGACCGTTCTCCTGAAGCACATGAATGGGCTGATGAGTCCGGACTCGGGAGAGGTTTTTCTGGAAGGATTGGAAATATCGCGCCTGGAAGAGGATGAGCTTGAAGAGGCAAGAAAAAAGGTGGCGATGGTTTTTCAGGGAAGCGCTCTCTTTGACTCCCTGACGGTTTCGGAGAATGTCGCCTATCCGCTCGAAGAACACACGGATGGGTCGCCGGGCGAGATCCGGGACCGAGTAAGAGAAGTTCTTTCTCTGGTCGGTTTGGACGGCGCTGGAGAGCTCTATCCCGCAGAGTTGAGCGGTGGGATGAAAAAGCGGGCGGCGCTTGCGCGTGCCTTGGCGCTGAATCCCAAGGGACTTCTCTATGATGAGCCGACCACAGGTCTGGACACGGTGATGACTCAGCGCATCAACCGGTTGATCCGCGACCTCCAGGAAAGATTGGGAGTAACCTCAGTCGTGGTGACCCACGACCTGGAAAGCGCCTTTGCAGTGGCGGATCGTCTCGCGTTTCTCACGGCAGGGCAGATCGGAATTGTCGGGACCAGAGATGAGATTAGAGCGTCCGCGGATATTAATCTCCACGAGTTTCTTTCCCCCGGATAAGCGATTCCTATGAAGCCCAATCTAGCGCTGCAAATCAGGATCGGCCTGCTCATCCTGGTTGCGCTCACGATCCTAACAACCACCATCTTTCTGATGGGAAAGGAGAGACGACTCTTCGAAAGGAGGGTTCCGTTCGAAATCCACTTTTCCCGCACGGTCGGCCTCAGGGAGGGATCTCCCGTCAGCCTTGCCGGCGTCACCGTAGGTGCGGTCGAGAGTCTCTCCTTCCCTTCTAACCTTCAGGAGCACTACATTGTCGTTCGGATCAATGTTGTCGGACAGGCCGCCTCTCGCATACGCAAAGACACGGTGGCGCGGATTCGCACTTTGGGTCTGTTGGGAGACAAGTTCATTGAACTATCAGGTGGCAGCGCCCAGAGCGGCCCCTTGGCTTCAGGGAGTTTGGTTTCCTCCATTGACCCGGTGGATTATGAAATGCTGTTGGGTGAGGGGAGAGACGTGGTCACCAATGTGATCGAGGCCACCAGCTCCCTCAGCACTATCCTCAAGTCGATCGAGGAAGGCAAGGGCTTATTGGGGCAGGCCGTTTCTTCGGAACAGGAAGGCAAATGGGCCGAGACGGCGGATAATCTCCGCGTTGCCTCCGCCTCCTTGAAGAATATTCTGCGGTCGGTCGAGAAGGGTGAAGGGGCCCTTGGGCAATTGATTCGCAACCGGGAAGCGGGAGAGGCGATGATGACGGATCTCAGGACTAGCTTGAGTCAGCTGCGCAAAGTGACCGACTCTCTGCAAAAGACCACGGAGAAAATCGAGAAGGGAGAGGGGACCCTCGGCACGCTGGTTCAAGACCCCCAAGCCGGCAAGGAGATCCTCGCCAGCTTGCGTCGCTCTACTGCGAGTCTCGAGGCGGTGACTCGCCAACTCAGGGACGGTGGGGGAGTCTTTCAGAGGTTGATCACCGATAAACCTTACGCCGATCGGCTGCTGGGAAATCTGGAGCGGACCACACGGGACCTAGCCGGGATTACTGGGAAGATCGAGAGAGGCGAGGGGACTATTGGCGCGCTAGTGAACGACCCTGAACTTTATAAGAACACTAAAGAGCTTGTAGGGAACGCCAAGGGCAGTTGGCTGCTCTCCCTTTATCGCTTTTTCCATAACTTGACGGGCTCAAGAGAGTCCTCCTCTCCTGGCGAGAGAGCCCCGCAAGACGCCAACAAAGGGACCGACTAAATCGTTGCTAACCCCGCTCCGACTTTTTTCGGTATGAAAAAGGTTTTCGGAGCGAGGTCCTGAGCAAACTACGATCGGTAAGCTCATCATCGGTGAGATCACCTTGCGCTCGACTAAATTTTGATTTGCCTAGCGGTCTGCTGATTCAGATCGGGGCTAAGATTCCTCTCCGTTTCGCATCGCGCGGATGGAATGGGATTCTAGGTTGGTTGAACCTATACCCCGATACCTATCTTTCTGGTTGCGCCCGACCAAAACCGTGTAGAGAGAGAGCTTTGACAGCTTATAGACGGTTTCGACTTGCAGTTCCGTTGCGGCAATGAAGGGCCTGAGCCTTAGGTTGGTGCGCCAGCCCAGGTGACGCGTCACCGGGTCGAGGGCTTCGGTCAGAGTACCAAAGACCGGAAAGTCTGTGGTAAAATGATTTACAATAACGATTCTCCCTCCCGGCCGGCAAACCCGCTTCACCTCTTGCATCATTCTTATCGGATCTGGGACGACCGTCACGACGTGAAAGGCCATGACATAATCGAAGCTGTCTTCGGGGAAATCGAGATGGAGAGCATCCATCTCCATGACCGTGAAGTGGGTCCATCCGTTTTCCTGGATCTTCTCCCGAGCGCGGCTCAACATGTCCGGCGCCAGGTCGATTCCAATGACCTCACAGTGGGGAGGATAGGCGGGAAACGAGGTGCCGGTTCCGGCGCCCACTTCCAACACCTTTGCTCCAGGGGCAATGCCCAGATCTTCGATGACCTGCTTTAGGCGGGCATAATAGATCTTGCCGAATATCTTGTCGTAAAGGGGCGCAAAGTCCGAGTAGAGCTTGCTTTCATGTGCTTCTATCTCACCCATGATGCCAAACCGCTCCGTTGCGGGATTACGCTACCCCAACGACCCGCGGCTGTTTCTTGTTGAAGGCGAAGATATCCCTTCTTCGAAATCGCCACTGCTTTCCCTTCTTGAAGCCAGGCAAAATATTTTTGCGCGCAAACTCGTTGACCGTATCAGGGCTGAGGTCCAAGATGACGGCGACTTCCTTGCTGTTCAGCAACTCCTCTTCTCTGTCCAACATAATCTACCCCTCCGATGAAGATGTTTCGACGGTCAAGCGGTATAAGTTGAGTTTTCTAGCAAGTTAACCGGACAGTGTCAAGGCAAACATGAACGCCGCTTAACTTGCGCCTCATCCAAAGTCCCTGTAGCATGCATGGGAGCATGTCTCACGTCTTATGCCTAGGCCTTTGAAGATCGCTGGCTGGCTCGGACTCGCCGTAGTTCTGCTCTTTGCCGCTCTCGTTCTTACTTTTTACTGGCTGATTCAGATCGGAGAATTTCGCGACTATCTCGTCAGTGAAGTCGAGCGGCAAACCCAGTTGAAGGTCAGGATCGGCGAAGCGAGACTCGGGATGGGACGTGCGATGGGAATCTCTTTTCGGGATTTTGCCCTACTGGCGCCCGGTAAGGACCAACCGATCATTGAAGCCCAGAGGGTTTTGGTTCGCGTCGCCCTGCGCCCTCTGCTTCAGCGTCGGCTGGTGTTCGACGAGATTCGCTTGTACCAACCGAAGCTGCAGATCGCCCGAGACGAAAAAGGAAAGATTTCCCTTCTGGAAATGATCTTGAGTCTGCCTTTTGCGCGGCAGCATGATATCCGGTTCGACCTGGCCTTGCGCGAGATCAAGATGGAAAAAGGGGAAATTCTATTTCTAGACTATCGACAAGGAGAACGAGCGACCATTACGCGGCTGCGTGAGGTCGATCTAGACCTTCGGCGCATTCCAGCGAAAGACGCCCTGCTGCCGCCACAGCTTCCGACCGAGAGACCGCCGGAAGAAGACAGGGCGATTCAGTTTAGCCTAAAGACAATCATCGAGAAAGATGGGCAAAAGGGAGAGGGAAAATGGTTCTGCCGAAGGATGGGTTAGAGCTTCGTCAGGCATGGTTGGACGCCGACATTCAGATGGTGGCGATGTCGGCGGCTTTATTCCATGATTACTACGCCCATCTTCTGCCCATAAGGGCGATTCAAGGAGGGCTCAATACCTATCTGCATTGGCAGGGAAGCTTAGACCAGGGAGCTCAGATCAAGGGAGAAATCGGTTTTCAACGATTGGAGGTGGATGCTCCCGATTTGTTTCCAGGTCGTCTGGTGCCCGGGAATGGAAGATTGGAGTTGGCCGCAGACTGGTCGCCCAAGACTATTCGCCTCTCGCGTTTTGATTTGCGCTCGCAGGAAGTCAGCTTAGTGGCGCAGGGCTCCGTGCGCTCATTGGGAGAAAAGGGTTCGGACGTAGAGTTGCATCTTGCGACACCCTACCTGTCAGTCGTTACCGCGCGCAAATATATTCCTTTGGGCGCCCTTAGCGCTCCGACATGGGGCTCACTCGTCGGCGCAGTGAATCAAGGCGAGATCAAGTTCACGAATGTTGCGCTCTCCGGCCCTGTGTCTGATATTCGCCGTCCGTTGGAGGCCGGGTTGGAGAGCCGTCTGTCGCTCGATGCTCAAGTCCGGGATCTAGGCGGCAATCTCGGAGAGCGCTACCTCCCTGTGCGGGGCGTCAGCGGCAGAATTACGCTGGAGAAGGGAGTCCTCTATTACAAGGGGTTTAAGGGCGCCTATGGGCAATCGCGGCTGGTGGAAGTTGAAGGAAGTCAAAAGGGCCTGCTTCCGGGACAAGGTCCGCTCGAGCTTCGAGCCAAAGGTGAGATGGATCTGGGAGAGTTACGAGAGCAGTCGAAGCACGGTTTTCTTCCCCCTCCTGCCGCTAAGGTCATCAACGGCTTGGACGAACTAAGCGGCACGGCCAAATTCGGGATCTCCCTGCGCAAAGATTCTGACTCGTATGATTACAACGGTCAGCTCTCTTTGGAAAACGCCAGTCTGCGCACGGGCGATTTTTCCTTTGCCCAAGTGAAGGGAGAGCTCTCTTTCTCTCCCAAAGAAATCCATACTGAAAAACTTAACGCCCTCCTGGGCGGTTCGCCGATCCAGGCACGAGGGGCTTTGAGAGACTATTTGTCCGAGAGGTCCGCCTTTGACTTGACGGTTGAGTCTTCCGGCATTCGAGCGGGAGTGATCACGCCGATGCTTCTCTCTACGGGCTCTCTTCAGGATCCGGGAACAATCCGGGGCGCGGTTCGCTATCAAGGGCCGCTCGACTCTCCTGAGGAGCGCCGGCTCAGCGGTTCGTTGGAGCTGGTCGGCATTCAGTTTCCGCTAAAACTTTTCAGCCAGCCTTTGCGGGACGTCGTCGGCAAGGTGAATTTTGATGGGAGAGGATTCGACTTTCAAAATCTTAGAGGCCAGGTGATGGGATATGGCTTTACCTTCAGCGGTCAATGGCGGTATGCGGAGAGACCCCAGTTAGTTTTTACCTTTAGCTCGCCGGAGATCGACTTGGGTCGCGCGCTCTCCCGTCAAAATTTGGACCTCGACGAATGGTATGACCGGTTGCAAGCACGAGGCAAGATCGCCATCGGCAAAGGAAAGCACGAGGGCTTTGAATTTTCCGATCTCAGGACTGATCTCTCGCTGGACAAAAGAGTATGGCGATTGGAGAATCTCTCTGCAGACTCGGCAGGGGGGACAGTCCAGGGCGCTCTGTCTTTCAACGATAGCCGGGGCGGGTTTGGCCTTTCCGCCGAGCCGATCATTCGAGGAGTGCCGATCCAAACTGTTCTCAGATGGTTCGATTTCGATGCTAGAGAGATTAGGGGCATCGTTGATGCGACAGGCAAATTCGAGTCGAGGGGCGACACACGGGCTGAAAGAAGGCGAAATCTGAACGGCGATTTTCACCTGGAGATGCGGGATGGCGTTCTCGGACGGCTGCCGCTGCTGGTCCGCATTCTCAACCTCATGGACTTGACCCGCTGGTTTTCTTTCCAGGTGCCCGACTTCAAGCAAAGGGGCATCAGCTTTCGCAGTGTGACCGGGGATTTTAAAGTGAAGCAGGGGACGTTTGCGACCGAAAACCTGGTGGTGGAGAGCGACGATATCAGCATCACAGGGGTGGGGCAGTACGATGGGCCGACGGATTACATCGAAGCCGTGGTTGCGCTCCGCCCTTTCCCGAGAATTCGAGCGGTTGTCAGCTATATTCCCCTGATTGGGCCCGGCATCGCCGCGATCAAGGATTCTGTGATGGTGGCGAGCTTTCACGTTCAAGGATCCCTGGACAATCCCACCGTGACTCCGGCTCCCCTGAGCACGCTCTCTGAGTTTTTCTTTGGCGCGCTTAGGATTCCGCAGAGTCTGATCACGATTCCCGGTACAGGGAACAAGTGAGCCGGCGGCTGACAATTTACACGAGACAAGACTGTCATCTCTGTGAGGAGATGAAACTGGCCCTTCAGGAGGTGGCAGAGGAGATACCCTTTGAGGTCGAAGAGATCGATGTCGATGGATCCGCCGACCTCCGAGATAGATTTGGCCAAGAGGTTCCAGTTCTTTTTATCGACGGCCGCAAGGCTTTT
>VBLN01000083.1 GCA_005878685.1 Deltaproteobacteria bacterium
TGGCTGCTTTCAATGGGCTCTCAGCATACTCGTAAGCCCTAGAAAGATAGTCCGTCCAACGAGGATCCGGTTGAAGCTTTTGTCGCTCTTCTAAAACAATTCTGCGGAATTCATCGATGCCGAGATTAGCGACCAGAAATTTAATTCGTGCCCGAGCGCGATTGCGTTTTTCGCCCAGCCGGGCAAAGACTCGCGCAATGGCTTGCGCCATCGGCAGCAGCTCCTCCTCCGGCAGAAATTCATCAAAGAGCTGGGCCTTATAAGTTACAGCTCCGAGGCCACCGCCAACATAAAACTCAAAACCACGTCGTTCCTGGCCATCAATGACCCTCTTTTTCGCAATAGCTCCCAGATCATGCATGCTTACCAAGCCGCAGGGATGCTGCTGGCAGCCTGAAAACGCAACCTTGAATTTTCGACCAAAATCCTGCGTGTCAGGATGTCCGAGTAAAAACTTCGAGCAGACCTTAGCATAAGGCGTCACGTCAAAGACCTCATCCTTGCAGACACTAGTAATCCCCACAGCGGCCAGCCGCCGCATCAGAGATGGCGTATCATCAATATGGACGAAGTGATATTGAATATCCTGACGAGTGGTAATATGGGATACCCCGTCCGAATATTCCTCGGACAAATTGGCAAGCACCTCCATCTGCTCAGGATTGAGCCCGCCGAAGGGAATTTTGATCCGCATCATACCGGGGGCGTCCCAAACCGTTTCAGGTCCTTTGGTCAGGCTCCGGGAGGGCAACTTGATTTTTTGTACCTTTTGACCGTCATGTCGTTGCCCATTATCGTAGCGTTGACCATAGACGCCGCGACGAAGACGGGTTTCCGCAAAAATCCTTTCATCGATTTTTCCTTGCTTCCGCAGCTCGATTTGCGTTTCAAAGATGTCAATTTCCCGGGCAAGATCAGATGGCACACGCCCGGTCAGTTCATCTCTCCACGTATAAGTTCCGGTCATTGGAATCTCCTCCGGACTTCAAATTAATCATTTATGATAATTCCTATTTATTTTATCGGTTTTATTTTTATAATTTAACGCCCGTAAAGTCAAGGCCTATTCACACACCTGAACCGAGGGGATGCCGCTGTTGGGCGATTCTACTCTGAAGCTCCATTAAACCGTCCAGGACCGCTTCAGGTCTCGGCGGACAGCCGGCAACGTAAACATCTACGGGGACAATCCGGTCGATCCCTTGAACTGTCGCATAGTTATCGTAAAAGCCTCCGCTCGCCGCACAGGCGCCAAAGGCCATGACCCATTTTGGTTCGGCCATCTGCTCATAAACTCTCTTAAGCACTGGGGCTAGCTTATGATTGACCGTGCCTATGACCATTAGGAGATCAGCCTGACGGGGGCTAAACCGAGGGAGAAGTGCTCCGAATCGGTCAATATCATACGGCGACATGGAAAGTGACATATACTCCATAGCGCAGCATGCAGTAGCAAACGGGTACGGAAAGATGGAATATTTGCGCGCCCAACCGATAGCCTTATCCAGCCGAGTTAAGACCACACTTTCTGAAAGTAACTGCACGTTGCTCATATCATTTGGGGAAACGATATACCCAATTCTAGCGCAAATCTATAGCACTTTCTGGCGCTGGTAAAGTTTAAATGACAGTGCCTTTTTCTCCGTGACTTGACAAGGAAATCTCATAGTTTTACTCTGACCGCCGGTATTGAGGAACGGATCCACATCCCACGAACCAGGGAGTTCCACAAATGGGGACGAAAAAGATACTTGTGGTGGAAGATAACGAGGATACTCGCGAAATCCTTCTCTACAGACTCAAGAGCATGGGTGATTATGAGATCCAAATCGCCACTAACGGAAAAGAGGCTCTCGAGATAGCAACGAAGTCAAAACCCGATCTGGTTATCATGGACCTTAAAATGCCGGTGATGGACGGCTGGGAAGCCACGAGGGCTCTGAGGCAAACAAACTGGGCAAAGGATCTGCCCATTATCGCCCTGACAGCTCAAGCAATGGAGAACGATGAAGAGAAGGCACTCGATGCTGGTTGCAACGATTACATAGCCAAGCCTATCATGGATTATACGATCCTCAGGAGAAAAATCGAGAAGCTACTTCGATAATTTGCTCGCGATCGAAATAAAAAATCCCTACGTTTCTAGCCGCTCTTTCGTTCCTACGACACAAGCCTAGAGCTTGACAACATTAATCGCCTGAGGTCCCTTTTCTCCTTGAGCGATGTCGAATTGAACGGTTTGTCCTTCATTGAGAGTCTTAAACCCATCACCCTGGATGGCCGTATAATGCACAAACACATCCCCACCCCCCTCTTTCTCTATAAATCCATATCCCTTGGAATTATTAAACCACTTGACCTTTCCAGTTGCCATAGTCTATACCTCCCTACAGCTGATAACTTCGAAACTAGTCAGGCGAGCTGCCTGACTGTCTGACGACCAACACGAAACGGTCTGCGGACTCCTCACGTCACTTCGGTATTGCATCCTCCGATTTATGAAAGAAACTGCTACCCGTTTTTTCGATGAACGCGACATTAGTTAAAGCCCTGCGTCATTGTCAAGCAAAAAATTTTCTATAGGGAAGCTACGCGATGGATCAACCAAGACATCCCAAATTGTAGCCACTGGGGCAGCCAATCCATTTGCTTCAGTAGGATCTTAGCTACGGAGGTTAGGACCGATGCCCTTTTTGCGCCGCGCGATTCACCGTGGGAATTTTCCCCGGTAATCATAAAAATCTCTTGGCTGGCTCGCGAGATACGATCGCGCTCCCGCGATGCTACGGCACTCGTCCAGAGGTATCCGGTGCACCCAGGCTCTCGAAGCCGGTTATAAAATAAAAGGGATGGGGAGGTCAGATTTCGTACACGCCCAAGTTCCAGATATTGAAAGAACTCAAAAATCCTCTGCCTTTTTTTTAGGCAACAGCACATCATAGATAATCCAGCAAACTGGCACGGATTATAAACAGAAAAACGTTTTTATATTGACATGCTTTGTTTTTTTAACTACTATTTGTATAGTCATTTTGTATAGTCATTTTACGGCTCAGCGTTAACAGCGCTTCACAAAATAACTAATGGCTGTCTACACTACCCTAACAAAGAGGGAAGCTACACGGATCGCGGAAGAATTCGCTCTGGGTGATCTTCTCTCATACACTGGTATCCGCAACGGGTCCGTTAACACACATTATTTCTTTGAAACAAAAAAGGGACGCTTTTTCGTAAAAATCGACGAGATCAAGAGCGAAGTTGAGGTGAAACAAGAGCTTGAATTATTGCTCTATCTGAAACGGCAGGGTTGCCCGTGTCCCCAACCACTGAAAAGCAAAAAAGCAAAGCATTATCACGAATTTCACGGCAAATATCTTTCGGTTAGTCGATACTTGGACGGAACAGAGTTGCCTTTAGAGGGACTCACTTCCACCCATCTGGAGGCGATGGGGCACGGCCTTGCAAACCTTCATTTGGTCGGAAAAGGCTACAAGAAAGGTATCGATAATCGCTTTGGCTTTACAAAGATTGTAGCGATCTATCGGGAAGTTAGAAAACAGCTCCCCTCGCATCTCAAGAACATCATAAGGGTCTTGGATGACGAGGTCGTATACCTAGAAAACTACCTGGACAATAACCTCCCGAAGGGAATTATTCACGGCGATCTCTTCCCTGACAACGTAAAGTTCAAGGGGTCAAGGCTGGTAGGAATGGTTGACTTCGAAGCCGCATGTCGCGGAAAGTTGATTTATGACCTCGCTACCGCAGTCAATGCCCTCTGCTATTTGGATGGCCGTTACCGAATCGACCGTTTTGAGCCGCTGATCACAGGATATGAAAGTTTGCGGCCTCTTTCGCTTCCAGAATGGGATTCCTTTCCGAACGAGCTTCGCTTCTCAGCCCTTAGATTCACTGTAACCCGGATTAAGGACTTCTACCTGCGAAAAATCGACGAAAGCCAAAGAAATTACAAGGACTTTAAGGAATTCTTCGACCGTCTTCTAATCTTGCGCCGCGAGAAAGATGGAGGGATGGAGGATATCTTGCTGGCCATGGCTACGGGCTATGATTATCGAAAATACCAAAAATCCAAGCCATCAAAGTGATCTCTTGAGTCCCTTCATAGTTCGGAATCCGGACTTTTCAAAGGAGCGGCAGCCAACTTTCTTATTTTCATGACTGCGTCTTGCCGGATCACCCGAATCAATGCGAAAAAAGTCAATAGCACTCCTACCAAAAAGAATAGTCTGCCTCCGCTTAGCACGACATAGTAGAAATCAAGCTTAACCTTTGCTGCATTGTATTTTTCCCGATCCTGGTTGATTCTTCGGAGGACCTCTTCGTTCTTTTGATGATCCAGTTCTTGAAAATTGCGGTAGTTGTCCTCCAGTCCGGTTTGGGCGATCTTTAGAAGCAATCCCTGATATTTTGTGATCTGCGTTGCTCCGGCGACCCAATTCCCAATTCCTAAGAGCATAACTAAAAAGCCCACCACGACGATATGGCTGGAATAGATATCTCGCAATTTCATGCTGTAGAACTCAGATAGCAAATCTCAAGGCCAAGTTCAAATCTTTTAATACTGAAAACTATGAGCGTACCTTGCACTACATTCGAGAGTAGCTTAGGATAAGATTGTTGTGAGATCTTACGTTATTGGAGACATCCACGGTTGTTTGGATGAGCTAGCCTACCTCGTTGAGGCACTTCCTCTGAAGCCTTCGGATCGACTCGTTTTCCTCGGCGATTATGTGGATCGAGGGCCCGATCCACATGGGGTAGTCTCCTATCTGATTAAATGGCAGAAAAAGGGCGAACAGGAGTTAATCTTCCTTAAGGGAAATCACGAGGATATGTTTCTCTCCTACCTTGGTCTGCCCGGCAAATACGGTGAGATGTTTCGCTTCAACGGCGGAGGCACAACCCTAGCAAGCTACGGGATACCCTTCACCACTGAGTCGCCGGAAGAGGTCCGCTCGCGTATTCCCCAAAGTCACCTCGATTTTTTCAAGGAATTAAAACCCTATAGCCTAGTGGAACCTTTTCTGTGCGTTCACGCAGGGATTCATCCGCGCAAACCCCTGAACCAACAGATCGAAGAGGAGCTTCTCTGGATACGTGATGAGTTCATTTTGAACCCTCACCCGCTTCCGTACACGGTTCTCTTCGGCCACACACCCCAAAGGGAGGTTTTCTTTGATCTTCCGTATAAAGTTGGTTTAGACACAGGCTTAGTCTACGGGAATCAGCTTAGCTGCTTAGAGGTGCACGACAAGCTCCTCTTTCAGATTGGAAGGCATAAGAAAAAAGTAAAGCAACGAGACGTCAGAGATCAGTGGCGGCAGGGAGTCCGCACCTTTATTTCCACGGCTTGACTTTCCTTTACGCTCTCCAATAATAACACTCAGTCTTTTCCTCATTTTAAAGTAAGGCGGCGCCCAAAACTAATCGCGTGGCGGTGTAGCTCAGTTGGTCAGAGCACGCGGCTCATATCCGCGGAGTCGACAGTTCGAGTCTGTCCACCGCCACCAATTTACCTGGACTTCACATAGTTGCTCTGCTACGCTAATCTATCATTTATGGCGACCCCAGCTTCTTCGATTTATCTCGTAGACGGTAGCTCTTATATTTTCGCGCCTTCGTCGCGCTCCCTCCCGACCTGATAGCTGCTTAGGGATCTCGATGCCGAGGAGCCTGCGGCAAGAGCATAACCCAAGTATTCAAAGATGACTTGGTCACCTATGAATCGATTTTCCCTTTTCTCGAGCAAGAAAGGAGATCCCTTTGATTCATAAGGAGCGACTTAGGAACCTACTTATTGAGCTGCTGCGGATCGACAGCCTTTCCCGTAAAGAGCACACTATCGCCGTGCGTCTTAAGAGGGAGATGGAAGTGCTGAGCGGGGAACCACAGATTGATGATGCGGGCGTCAAGGTCGGAGGTAACGTAGGCAACCTCATCGCTCATTTTAACGGCAATGTCCCAAATTCCCCACCCATACTTCTTTCTGCCCACATGGATACTGTCATGCCTGGAGAAGGCGTTGTACCCATCCTGGAGGGCGACATCCTGCGGAGTGACGGCCGTACAGTGCTTGGCGGAGACGACAAGAGCGGCATTGCTATCATCTGTGAAGTGCTCCGCGTCATACGAGAGAGCCATCTTCCCTGCAGCGATATTGACGTGGTATTTACGATCTGCGAAGAAGCCGGCCTGCTTGGCGCAAAATGCTTGGATGTCTCCCGTCTACGCGCGCGCAGAGGATTGGTCCTGGACAGCGATTCTGTGGGTTTTCTCTTTACCAAAGCTCCGGCAGCCAACAGAATGGAGTTCCGCATTACAGGGTTAGAGGCTCATGCCGGGGTCTGTCCGGAAAAAGGAATCAGTGCGATCCAGGTCGCCGCAGAGGGAATCAGTCGGATGAAATTGGGAAGGATTGACGAAGAGACCACAGCTAATATCGGCTTCATAGAGGGCGGAATCGCGGTCAACATTATCCCCAAATCCGTCACTCTGAAAGGTGAAGCCAGGAGTCACAGGGAAGACAAATTGGAGTTACAAACGCGACACATGCTCCGCTGTCTTGAGGAAGCGGCCTCGCATCACAGGTTGGAACTCGACGGAAGATCATTTCAACCTGTGGTTGAAGCCAAGATTGAAAGAGACTACGACCGGATGAACATTCCCGACGAAGCACCGATCGTGCGGCTGGTCCGGGCTGCCGCCAGCAATCTGGGCTTGGAGCTTAGGACTATGGCTACCGGCGGTGGGTGTGACGCCAACGTACTCAACAAGCAAGGTCTAGAGGTAGCCAATCTGTCCACCGGGATGAGGGAGATTCATACAGTCAAAGAGTGGCTTGATTTGAACGACCTCTATAGGTCGGCCGAAATGGTCTTGGAAATTGTAAGATTAAACGCGCAAGGTCATTACTAGTCATCATCCAACCTCAGGGTTTCCCCAGCCAATGCCATGCAAGGAGAGGAACTAGGTCTTCTACTGAAGCAAGAAAGAGGGCAATTTCTCGATTTTGTCAGCGCCTATGAGTACAAGAAGGGAGGCGCCCAGAAAAAGGGAAATGAAGATTTAGCCCGTGAGACCGCGCGCCTCCTTGGAGGGATGGCCAATGCAGATGGCGGGACTCTTTTGATCGGGGTAGAGCCAGACAAAAGCGTCACCGGCATTCCCTATCCATCCGAGGAGATTCAGGGGCTCATCCAGACTCCTCAGACGCTTTTGAGTCCTTCTCTCAGTCCCGCCTGCCAAAGAATGCATCTGGGCAATCTCCTTCTTGTTAAGTTTGACGTAAGTTCCAGCCTTGAGGTCCATCGACTCGCAGGCGGCCGGACCTTTTACCGCATCGGTACGGAGAACCCGGCGCTCCCTTTGGAGCAAATCCAAAGTTTAAAAGAGTCCAAAAAGAGCTTTTTCTATGAGCGACAGAATGTCTGGAATGCGAGTTGGGACGACTTAGATAGTAGTGCCTTAGAGGCTTTTGCTCAAAAGATCAACGATGCGCGCCATCCCGAGGCTATTTTGGGCCACACTTATCACCTCATCGACCATTCCCAAGAAAAACCCTCTCTCAGCATGGCAGCTCTACTTCTATTCGCTAAAGATCCTACTCGCTGGCATCCTCGCTGTGGAATTGACTTCGTTAAATATG
>VBLN01000104.1:0-8326 GCA_005878685.1 Deltaproteobacteria bacterium
GACTCCATCAAGCTCTTCTCAGACAACGCCAGCGCCACAACAGGATTTGGATTCTAGCCTCAGAGCGATGCTGGTTTCATTGAAGCAGGATGTTGCGCGGCAAAACCCGGCTCGAGCCTCTGGTCGAGCGGTGGTTGGTAACTTTACTGAAGAAGGACAATCCTGGAGCAGCCCGATGGGAGCGTTGCTCAAAGATCGCGTCGCTTCTCTAGTGGAAACGGAAGGACTCTTCAGGGCTCCCGACGGCTCGACAACGAGAGGGATTACTGTAAAGGAAGTTGCCACAGTACAAAATCCGAACGATCCCAAAGCATTGAGCATGCTCTACAACACCGATCTCGCGATCGTCGGGACCTACCGTCCGGATAACGATCGGGTCAACGTCCGCTTAACCGCTCTGGACAGCCAAGGCACTCAACGAGCCCAGGTAACAAGAGACATTTCAAGACAGGCCATACCGGATGTGGTATCGGCGCAGCCTGCGAATGCGGCGGACACGAGCCAGTTCCTGAGTTCTCTCAGCCAGCTTGGACCGAAGTCACAGGGCAACGCGAGGGTGGAGATTACAACGAACCGGCCAGGTGCCGGGGCCAGCTTTCGTTTCGCAGAGGAGATCAAGTATTTCGTGACCTCCACAATCGATGGCTATCTCTACCTCTTCCACATGGATGCCGAGAAAAATCTTCTCCGAATCTTCCCCAACCAGTACCAGCGGGAAGCGAGGGTGACCGCTGGCCAGGCAATCGAGTTTCCGCCTGCTGGTGCGCCGTTTAAATTCGAGGCATCGGCCCCCTTCGGGCTGGAAACGACCACAGCCATCGTCACCTCGTCCCCTCTTGATGAGAGAGACTTTCAGATGATCGAAGGCGGCTTTGCCAAGCCGAAGCAGGATGTCGCCACGCTTGTAGCGACACGCGGGATCAGCGTAAAGCCGACCACAGGATCTTCCCCGTCGCAGGCGCGGCCTGTCTGGAACTCTGTCACCGTCCTGATCCGCCCGTGAGCGATAATCAGTCAACCAGGAAGATCAAAACTCTAGTCCTCCATGGTGCAAAAATGGTCATCGGCATGTTGCTGACCGAGTTGACAGATTTCGTTTTCAGCCAAACCATTCCTTTAATCTCAATCTTAACGTAGAATTCTGGCAGGAGTGCGAGCGATAGTGATGCCATTCCATCCTGTTGTCCGGCAGTGGTTCTCGGAGCGGTTCGGTCAGCCGACCGCGCCTCAGGAAGAGGGTTGGAGCCACATCTCTCAGGGAACCGACACCCTGATAGCGGCGCCGACTGGCTCCGGAAAGACGCTTGCCGCCTTTCTTTGGTCTATAGACCTTTTGGTCCGGGAGGCCGAGGCCCGCAAGCTGGAAGAAAAAACTAGCGTCGTTTATGTCTCACCGCTACGATATTGAAAAAAATCTGTCTCAGCCGTTAGCGGAGATCCAGAGCCTGGCCGAGACCATGGGAATCAGTCTTTCGGCGATCCGAGTGGCGGTACGCTCCGGGGACACGCCCGGCCACGAGCGGCGGCTGATGTTGCGCCATCCGCCCCATATCCTGATCACGACACCCGAGTCCTTGTATATTTTGCTGACCGCTGAGCAGAGCCGCAAGTTTCTCAAGACCGCCGAGACTGTGATCGTGGACGAGATCCATGCCGTTGCCGGCGCCAAGCGGGGAGCCCATCTCGCTCTCTCCTTGGAAAGGCTGGATGCGCTTGCGAATCGGCCGCTCCAGCGCATCGGGTTAAGCGCGACCCAGAAGCCTATCGAGGAGATCGCGCGTCTGCTTGTGGGGACGAAGAGAATCGAATCTGACGGCAGGGCAGCTTGCGCCGTCGTCGACATCGGTCACCAGCGCGATCTCGATCTCTCCATAGAAGTTCCCGATCAAGATCTCGGTCCGATCGTGAAACATGAAATCTGGGCAGAGCTCTACGAAAAGATCGTGAACCAGGTGAAGGCGCATCGGACGACACTGGTCTTCGTCAATACCCGGAGGCTTGTAGAGCGCGTCGCGTACCAATTGACGGAGCGCCTCGGCGAAGGGAAGGTTGGGGCGCATCATGGAAGTCTGTCGCGCAAGAGCCGGCTTGAAGTGGAGCAAGGTTTAAAGAGTGGCGCGCTGCCGGTGGTTGTGGCCACCGCTTCGCTGGAGCTTGGAATCGATATCGGTTTTGTCGAGCTGGTCTGCCATATCGGTGCTCCTCGGACTCTGGCGACGTTTCTTCAACGGATAGGACGTTCGGGGCACTGGCTCGGGGCTACCCCGAAAGGGATTCTCTATCCTCTGACTCGTGATGAGCTGGTTCAGTGCGCTGCCGTGATCCGCGCTGTGAGGGCTGGAGAACTGGACAAGGTCACTCTACCGGAGAAACCGCTCGACGTCCTGGCTCAGCAGATGGTCGCTACCGTTGCGAGCACCGAAAGCATGACGGTGGAGGAGCTGTGGCAGCTTGTTCGGGGAGCTTATCCTTACCGAAACCTTGGACGAGGGGAATTCGATGAGCTTCTGGAAATGCTGTCGGAAGGTATCGCCCGGCGTCGCGGGCGCCGCAGCGCCTATCTGCACTATGACAGGGTTCATGACCGTTTGCGGGCTCGGCGAGGAGCGCGCTTGACGGCCATCACGAGCGGCGGCGCGATACCGGATACAGCGGACTATGATGTCGTGAAGCTCCCCGACGAAGCCTTTGTCGGCAAGGTCAACGAAGACTTTGCAATCGAAAGCCTGGCCGGAGACATCTTTCTCCTGGGAAATAGTTCCTGGCGCATCCGCCGGGTCTCTTCAGGCAAAGTCTGGGTCGAGGATGCGCACGGGTTGCCGCCGAGTATCCCGTTCTGGCTTGGGGAGGCGCCGGGTCGAAGCCTGGAGCTTTCCGCGGCGGTTTCGGATCTTCGTGCTCAAGTGGCTTCCCGTTTGAGCGATACGCCGGCGGCACTGCATTGGCTTATTGAGGAGACCAAGATCTCTCAACCGGGGGCCGAACAGGTCGTTTCCTATATCCGTGAGACGGAGGCTGTTTTGGGCTGCATCCCCACGTTGGAATGCGTAGTTGCTGAACGCTTCTTCGATGAAGCGGGCGGGATGCAGCTCGTGCTTCACGTCCCCTTTGGCAGCAAGATCAATCGGGCGTGGGGACTCGCCCTGCGGAAGCGTTTTTGTGTCAGCTTCGATCGCGAGCTCCAGGCGGCAGCGACCGACGACGGCATCGTACTCTCCTTGGGCGAGCACCATTCCTTTCCGCTCGAAGAGGCGTTTGGCATGGTTCGTTTGCCCACATTAGAGAAAGAGCTAACGCAAGCCGCTCTGGCCTCGCCGATGTTTGTGAACCGCTGGCGGTGGGATGCAAGCCGGGCGCTTGCGGTGCCTCGATTCAGCGGCGGCAAGAAGGTTCCTATGGCGATCCAGCGCATGCGCGCCGAGGATCTGCTGGCGGCCGTTTTTCCCGAGCAGCTCATGTGCCAAGACAATCGGGTGGGACCTGTAGAATTGCCGGAGCATCCACTGGTGCATGAAACGATTCATGATTGTCTGCACGAAGCTATGGATCTGGACGGGCTAAGAGAGATTCTCGCGCGCGTCGAGAGCGGGAAGATACGCACCGTAGCCGTCGATAGTCCCGCGCCTTCGGCAATGGCCCATGAGATTCTCAATGCCAATCCGTACGCTTTCCTCGACGATGCGCCTTTGGAAGAGAGGCGGGCGCGTGCCGTGGCACTCAGACGGACCGATCCCGAACTGGCGGTTGGAATGGGTGCGCTGAGCCCGCAGGCCATCGAAGAAGTGCGGGACCAGGCGTGGCCCAAGATACGAGATGCGGAAGAGTTCCACGACCTTCTCCTCGGCCTTTGCCTTTTACCTCTGGAAGGGGGCCGCGATTGGTCGATGTACGCTAGCGAACTGATTCAAAACGGAAGAGCGACTGTAGTCTCGTGGCACCAGGATGGCCACGGTGACAAAAGAGAGGCCTATGCGGCAGTAGAGCAGGTATCGTTGATTGCACTTATCTTCCCCGGTTCGGAGATGAGCCCGGAAGTCAAAACTTTGCCTGGACGAAGAGAGACTGCGTTCCCGTTGGAGGAGGGGTTCCGTAGAGTCGTGCAAGGGTGGGTGGAAGTCCTGGGCCCCACGACGGTATCCAGTCTTGCTCAAAGGCTGGGGTTGCCGGCGACAAAGGTAGAGCAGGCGCTTCTCGCCCTTGAAGCAGGAGGCGTGGTGCTTCGCGGTCGATTCACCCAGAGGGACGAAGGGCAGTCAGAGATAGAGTGGTGTGAGCGGGGACTCCTTTCCCGGATTCACCGGCTTACTTTGGGTCGCCTGCGTCGTGAGATCGAGCCGGTTAGCGCGGCCGATTTCATGAAGTTTCTCCTTTGTTGGCAGCACGTAGATCCGAAGAGCCAGCCTCGGGGCCGTGAAGGTCTGTTGGAGGTTATCGGCCAGTTGCAGGGCCTGGAGCTTCCGGCTCCCGCGTGGGAGCAATCGATCTTGCCGTCGCGCATCGCGGAATATGATCCGGCCGATCTTGAGAGTCTTTGCCTGGGTGGCACCGTTGCTTGGGGCAGAGTCAGAATCGACGAGCTAACTGATGATTTACCGGCGGCGCACGAAAACCGTGCGGCGAGCATCGTTTCTGAGCGCAGAAGAAAGAGGAGAATGACCTTCACGCGCGTGGCTCCGATTAGCTTTCTGCTGCGTGATGATTTGGGATACTTTATTTCTGGCGATCAAGACCATCCTTGGAACCGCCGGAGACTTTCGGCATCGGCCACTGCTGTCGCGCGCTATCTGGAAGAGAACGGCGCCTCCTTTCTCGGAGACATCGCCCGGGGCTCGGGTCTCCTCAAGAGCCAAACAGAGGAGGCCTTGTGGGAACTGGTGGCGATCGGTCTTGTGACGGGCGATGGAATCGCCGGGCTGCGAGTATTGCTCACGCCGGAGATCAAACGGCAGGGGAGAAGACGGCGTCTGCGGCTGCTTTCCGGAGGGCGAGCGCCCGAGCGGTTAATGCCGGTCGGCCGCTGGTCGCTGTGGCAGGGCCAACACCGTGCAACAGGGATCCGCCCAGAGAGTAGAGAAGAATTCTTGGGCCGCCAATTTCTCCGCCGCTACGGAGTCGTCTTCCGCGACCTCTTGGCTCGGGAAAGCTCCATGCCTCCGTGGCGGACTCTGCTGCACATATACCGCCGGCTCGAGGCGCGAGGGGAGATCCGCGGGGGGAGATTTGTTAACGGGTTCCTGGGGGAGCAATTCGCCTTGTCCGAAGCCGTAGACCTATTGCGCGCGTTGCGACGAAGCCCTTCAGAAGGCAAAGCCTTAGTTGTCTCGTCAGCCGATCCGCTCAACCTTATCGGGATTGTCATCCCGGGCCAGCGGCTCTCGCCCTACTCCAATCAATCGATTGTCTATGCCGACGGCCTTGCAGTGGATATCGGGCCGCTGGGAGCGATCCGCAGCAGGCTCCAGCGGGCTAAGCCAGCTTAGCCGATTAGAGCCAGGGATGAATCCGCTGGAACGATTGGCCAAGGCGACGGCCTTTTCATGGGCTGGTTTGTGCGCCGCCTTCCGTCATCAACAAGCCTTCCGCCAGGAGGTTGCGATTCTAATCTTTGCGATACCTGCCGGTCTTTGGCTCGGGAGAGACGCCGTTGAACGCGCGCTGTTGGTGAGCAGCTGGCTCCTGGTCATGGTCGTGGAGCTGATTAATTCAGCGATAGAGGCGGTTGTCGATCGGATCGGTTCGGAACGCCACGAGCTTGCGGGTAGGGCGAAGGATCTGGGATCTGCCGCCGTGTTCTGCGCGATTGCATTAGCGATCACGGTATGGGTGATCGTCTTAGCCCTTTAGTTGATGGCCGGCGGGACAGTCAAGCGGAGGGCTTCTTCTGTCTGCGTCGGTACATCTGCAGAGATAGATCATAGAAGGAGGCGATGGTGCGCTCCTCTATTTCGGGGTGCCCTTGCCTGGTCTGATACAGAATCATTAAGGTCAGTTCTTTCTTATGGACCTGCAGCAGATGCGCCCCCTTCATATCGAGGTATGCTCCCACAGTGCGGAGAATGTTTGACAAGCTGTGGAAGTCGGGAAGGCGCTGGAGACGGTTGCGTTTTGTCTGTCCGGCTCGGTCCAGGCTTTCGATATCCTGCGATGTGTAAGTGAGATCAGAGGACTCCATCGGATCCTGTCCTTGCCATTTCCGCATCCACACCTTCAGCGCATTGACTTTTCTTCCTGGCTCGCCGCGAATGAAATAGTTCTCGCCGTTACGCCTCAGCTCGAACGTGTTTAACTCCTGCGCTTCCAGAGCTTGGCCGATGGCGCGTAAGGTCTGATCATAGGCTCTGCCTTGAGTCATGGCCCACCCCCTGTTGCGAGTCGTGTAGTTATCATGGGTCACTCGGCAGAACAAGAACAAAATTTTCCTTCGCCTGGGGGTGCTCACCCTAACAGTCAGGGCCTGCGCAAACATCCTACTCCTAAGGCTGCAGGCTTCACGTCGCCCCACCGCACCAGGGACCTTCCTGCCCCGAGACGCTGGAGCGAGCGGGCAGGAAGGTCCCTTTACTTTTTCCTTCTCTTGACTTCTTTGGCTCGGGCGCATATAAAAAACTTAGCCTTTTAACCTGGTCCTGCGAGGCCGGAAAAGGTTTTATGACAAACGCAAGAGAGTTCCGTCATTCAGTTCACGAACCCCCTCGGTAACGCCGAGGGGGTTCTTTTTTTGTGGCGTTTGAAATGGAAAAACGCGTTCTTCTTGAAAGCGAGGAGATCCAACGAATCCTGAATCGGATGGCGCACGAGATTGTGGAAAAGAGTGATGCGATCCAGGAACTGGCGCTGATCGGCATCCGGTCGAGGGGGGCACACCTGGTTCGAAGGATCGCCAAGAAGATAGAGACGCTCACAGGGAGCGCGCTATCCGTAGGGATCATTGATGTCAGCCGGTACCGTGACGACGTGCCAAAGATGGAAGCGAACCCGGATCCTGCTTTGATGAAAGCACCTCTAACCGTAGATGAAAAAACACTTGTGTTGGTGGACGATGTCATCTATACCGGCCGCACCATAAGGGCGGCCATAGATCTTGTCGGTTGCCTGGGCAAACCCAGGAGGATTCTTGTGGCCGCGCTGATCGATCGCGGGCAGAGAGAGTTGCCTATCAAAGCCGATATTATTGGGAAGAATGTTGAAGTCGGGGAATCGGAAAGAGTCAATGTTTTACTTGAAGAATCGGACGGCATCGATCAGGTAACCGTTGCCCAGTTGCACCCCAGTTCCGTGCGCACGCGAGCATGAGAGGATACGATCTTGCCGAGAAGAGATCTCATCACCATCGAGGATCTTAGCAACCAGGAGATCGAGGAGATCTTCGATATCGCGGACGGCATGAACGGCTCGAGCCGGTCTGCTTCCTGGGGCAACATCTGTTCCGGAAAGATCATGGCAACGCTTTTTTACGAGCCCAGCACTCGAACTCGGCTTTCGTTTGAATCGGCCATGCAGCGCCTCGGTGGGTCGGTGATCAGTTCGCCGGACATGAGAGCCTCTTCGACCGCAAAAGGGGAGACGATCGCAGATACGGCAAGGGTGGTTGCAAACTATGCAGACCTGCTGATCGTGCGCCATTACTGGGACGGGGCTGCGCGCGCGATGGCCGACTATGCTGAAGTTCCGGTTGTTAACGCCGGCGATGGCGGCCATGAACATCCGACTCAGACGCTGTGCGACCTCTACACCTTAAAGAAGGAGAAGGGAGAGCTTAAGGGTCTGACCGTAGTGATTTGCGGCGATCTGAAACACGGGCGGACCGTCCACTCATTGGTTTACGCTCTTGCCCGTTTCGGGGCCAATGTGGTGACCCTGGCGGCAAAGGGAATGCAATTGCCCCAGTATGTCATTGAAAGATTAGAGAGAGAGCATCGCTACAGTTTAGTTCCCATGGCCTCGGATGATCTCCACTCCGTGGTTACAGGGACGGATGCCATCTATCTGACTCCTAATCGGCCGCACCAGTTGGCTCTTTTTACCCAGGTTGATGGAGAAATTCAGAATCAATTGAACAAGATGGCCTCTGGGCTGAAGTTTGACGCCTTTTATGTCACCCGAAAACAGCGGGAGCGGATCGAAGAAGGGGAAACGGGCGGCGACACAGCTTATCCTAGGATAGGGGAGAGCTTCCTGAAGGAAGAGCGTTTTAAAGACGCTGTTGTCATGCACCCGCTGCCGCGGGTGGACGAATTGTCTCACGAAGTAGATAAAGACCGCCGCGGGATCTACTTCAAGCAGGCTGCGTACGGGGTTCCCATTCGCATGGCGCTGCTCAAGTTCC
>VBLN01000104.1:8405-8866 GCA_005878685.1 Deltaproteobacteria bacterium
CTTCTCGATACGGTGTGTCCTACGTATTGAACCTTGTAGTGATGCCGGAGCGCGGTTAGTGCTGAGGTGTCGCTATTGCGAGCATCGCTACAAGGTTCAATACGTAGGACACACCGTATCGAGAAGGTATTGTCCCTATGATGTGGTGCTGGAAGAAACGGTCAGGGGATGGCTTAAGCAGAGGGAGTTGGCCGTTTTTGACTCCATTAAGCAAGCGGAAGAGCTAGGCTATGAGCCCTATAAGATGGGACCGCTGCGGACGATCATGAATGAGGGAGACGTTAAGGAGGCGATCCGCGGCATGGCCGAGGAGATCCTGAAGGAATGTGAAGAGGCTGACCGACTGCTCATACTGGGGATCCGAACTAAAGGCTCTTTGATCGCGAAGCGTATCGCAGAAGAATTGGAACGGAAGCGCCAGCGCAAGGTCGAAGTAGGAGAGATAGAGATCTACGGTGGAG
>VBLN01000105.1 GCA_005878685.1 Deltaproteobacteria bacterium
ACTCTCCCCAGGAGCGGGTCGAGCCGAATGCCATATGCGGACCCATCACGACTCGCAAGGCCGATTTCGCCCCTGAGGATGCTGCCGCTGGGAAAGAAGAGAAATTGTCTCAGCCTCTCGCCTACAGGCTCCCCCCCCTTAATTCCCATGATCCGGACGTCCGAGGATAGGAGAACTTTTTTTCCCTGGGAGCCTTGGTAACTGTTTTCTCTCTGATCGAGATAGAGCCGCTGGAGATTGCTTTCATAGATCGCCTTGCTGCGCAGGTTCCGAGCCACCGCGGCCAGCTTCAAGGTGGTTTCCCTCAGCTCTCTGTCCTTGAGCCCTTTTTCTATGGACGGCAAAACAATGAGACTGCTCAATCCAAGAAGCAATAGAACCACCAGCAGCTCCAAAAGGGAGAAGCCCCTCTTATCATTCCCAACTAGCGATATCACGATTGTCGCCTTCACCTCCTGGAACACCATCGGCGCCGTAGGAGAGGAGATCATACGGTCCGTGCTCTCCCGGACTACGATAGACAAAGGGTTTCCCCCACGGATCGGTCGGAACTTCTTTCTTGAGGTAGGGACCGTCCCATCGCTCCAACCCGCTAGGTTGAGTCCTCAACGCCTCGAGCCCCTCCTGAGTCGTTGGGTAACGCCCCACATCGAGACGAAAGGTATCCAAGGCTGTGCCCAACAGTTCGATTTGGGCCCTCGCGGCCTGGGAGCGCGCCTTGCGCTCGCGGCCCATATAGGTCGGCACCACCAAGGCAGCCAGGAGCCCGATGATCACCATGACCACGAGCAGCTCAACGAGGGTAAAGCCAGCGCAGACAGAGATTTGAGACAGGGACAGAGACAAAAAGCGGTTCTTCTTTTTCTGTCTCACTTCTCTGTCTCTGTCTGTCTCAGAAAGGTAAGTCATTGATGCTAAAAATCGCCATCAACATAGAGATCACGACAACCCCCACGACAAGCCCCATGCTTAGGATTAGAGCCGGTTCCAAAAGAGAGGTGAGGCGTTTGGTCGTGCGCCTCACTTCCTGATCATAATGGTCCGCGACATTGGCCAGCATCCCCTCTAGTCTGCCAGTTTCTTCTCCTACGGCGATCATCTGAAGGGCCAGAGAAGGGAAAAATCCGCTCTCCGTCAGTGGTCCGACCATTCCTTTTCCTTCCCTGACCTTATTTTGCACCTGAGCTACGGCCGTTGCGAGCAGCCGATTTCCCACCACTCCCTGCACCGTTCCCAGAGCATCCAATAGGGGCACTCCGCCCTTGAGCAGCGCGGCGAGGGTCCGGGAAAAACGGGCCACCTCAAGCTTCGTGAAACGATCACCCAATAGCCAAAGCCGCAGCCGCAGCCGATCCCACTCAAGCCATCCTTCGGGACTTCGGATATAAAAGGCCCCACCGACGACGCCTACGAAGGCTAACAGGAGCGCAATCCAGCCATAACGGGAGAGCCAATCGCTGAAATCAATCAAGAGCTTGCTCATCCAGGGAAGCGCCTGGTTAACATCCTTAAAAATCAGAGAAAATTTTGGAATCACGTAGATAAAGAGAACGACCAGAGAAAGCCCGGCCACCGTGGCAAGGAGCAAAGGATAGGTCAATGCTGATTTCAATTCCTCTCTCAGACTCAAAGAGCGCTCAAGGTAATCCGCAAGGTTGTGCAGGACGTTCTCTAAGATGCCGCCGGATTCTCCCGCCCGGATCATATTCACGTAGAGCCTCGGGAACACCTCTGGGTGCTCGGCCATGGCCGCGGACAACGATTTTCCCGCCCGAATCCCTTCGAGCAAGCGACGCACAATCGGTCCAAACTCTTTCCCCTCAACCAAATTGGCAAGAGTAGAGAGGCTACGGTCAAGAGGAAGCCCTGCTGCCAACAGCGTGCTCAACTCCTGGGTAAAATGGAGGAGTTCCTGCTGAGTTACTTTCTTTCTGGAAAAGAGCGCAAGCGGAGCCGGAACTGCTTGGCTCCTCGACTCGCCCGGCGCAGCAATCTTTAAGGGGATGAAACCCATCTCATGAAGTCGAGAGACGACTCCATGCTCGGCCTCCGCCTCCATCATTCCATCAACGACTTTGCCGGCGTGATCCGCGGCCCGGTATTGAAAAACCGCCATCTCTCAGCCTATCCCCTTAACTCCATTTCCGATTTTGGATTGCCGATTTTAGATTCCCTCACTCCCAATCGAAAATCCAAAATCGAAAATTGTTTTAGCCTTCTTCCCTTGTCACGCGTACCACCTCTGCCAAAGTGGTGAGCCCGGAGCGAACTTTCTGCCAGCCGTCCTCTCTGATGAGACGCATGCCTTGGCTCGCAGCTAAACTACGAATAGAACCCGCGTCTGCCCGCTGGAGAATGATCTTGCAGATCTCGGGAGTCGCCGGAAGAAGCTCAAAGATACCGATTCGTCCCATATAGCCTGTGCGACTGCAGGATTCGCATCCGACAGCTTCCCATAGAGTCGCCGGAAGATCTTCTTGCTCAATCTTGAATTCTGAACTCTGAGCTGGGAATTCGCTGGAGGGGACCGCCCGCCGGCAGCTCATACAAAGCCGGCGCACCAACCTCTGGGCGAGGACGCCCAAAAGCGAAGAAGCCAGGAGATAGTCCTGCGTCCCCATTTCCAAGAGCCGGGAAATGGCGCCCGCGGCATCATTGGTGTGCAAAGTCGAAAAAACCAGATGACCGGTGAGCGCGGCTTGGATCGCAATCTCAGCGGTCTCAAAATCGCGGATCTCTCCTACCATGATGACGTCGGGATCCTGGCGCACGATGGAACGGAGTCCATTGGCAAAGGTGAGACCGATCTGTGGCTTGACCTGGATCTGGTTCACGCCGCTCAGTTGATACTCTACGGGGTCCTCGATCGTGATGATCTTCTTTCCCGGGTCGTTGATTTTCTGCAAGGCGCCGTAAAGGGTCGTTGTCTTCCCGCTGCCCGTAGGTCCGGTAACCAGGAGCATCCCGTGAGGTTTAGAAATCATCGCGCTGAAACTATCGAGCACATCGGCGGGGAAACCCAACGACTCAAGGTCACTAAAAATCTGCGACCGCTCGAGGAGCCGGATGACCACGCTTTCGCCATAGAGGGTCGGAACGGTTGAAATCCGCAGATCGATATCTCTCCCGGAGATTTTCGTTTTGATCCTACCATCTTGAGGGAGACGTCTTTCAGCGATGTTCAGTTGAGCGAGGATTTTCATGCGCGAGACGATGGCGGACTTCAGTTGGCGCGGCGGCGGATCGATTTCGTGAAGGATACCGTCAATCCGAAATCGAACCTTAACCTGGTTTTCAAACGGCTCGATGTGGATATCCGAGGCCCTGTCCTCGAGGGCTCGAGTGAACATCTGACTGACCAAGCGAATCACCGGGGCCTCGGAGGCCATATCGCGCAAATGTTCGACTTCATGCTCATCCGCCATCCCTTCAATCTCTCGACCGGTGGAAGGGCTGATTAAGGAGTCGGTTGAGTCGTCGCTCCCGAAGAGGGCCTCGATTCGCGCTGTGATCTCTTTATCCTTGGCCAACACCGGCTTCACCTTCATCCCGATGGCAACCTCGAGCGCGTGGAGCCGCGAAAGATCCGTCGGGTCGGTGACAGCCACCAAAAGCTCTCGCCCTTCCATTTTGAGCGGAACTATTCTTGCGAGCCTTAGAAAATCTACCGCGTGCAGGAGAGACTCCGCCGCAGGAGGCGTCACGGGAATATCCTTTAAAGAGACTATAGGGATAGCAAGGTGATCGCTCAACACTGGCAAAAGATCATCCTCCGAAATAAAACCCAGCTCGACGACTAGACGCGTCAGCGGCGTATGCTGCTCCTGTTGAAGTTTCGTGACGCGCTCCATCTCTTCATTAGAGATAAGGCCGCGTTCGATCAAACGATCTCCCAGAGTCGTGTAATTCTCCATCTGTTCTTCTCTCTGAGCCTTTCAGCCTTTTACCCGTCCGTACCGATCCTCAAGCCGGACCACGTCTTCCAGTTCCGGCGTAGAAGCCTCCAAAACATCACAATCTTCGATGGCTCTCATGCGGTGTCTCATCCCAGGCGTGATATGAAAACAGTCTCCAGGCTTGAACCTAAGGACCTTTCTTTCCCCCTCGCTCTCTATCTCCAAATCCATGGTCCCGCTCAGCAGACGAATCGTCTCGTCCTTGACCCGATGATACTGATAACTCAGAGACTCCCCTTTTTGGATATGGAGAACCTTCCCGACATAACGGTCCGTGTGTGCCCAGATGAGCTCATAGCCCCACGGCTTCTCGACCTTTTCGCCTATATAGACGTCTGCTTTCATTGAAAAACGAACGCATTATACCAGAATAGCAAGAATTGGGGAAACACCTGCGACGGGCGCTGCTTTTCGACCCCACATGTCGCAAATGAATTAGGGACAGAAAACAAAAACAGCTACATCTTAGTACGCGTTCCTATGGAGAAAGCCGCGGAAAAGAGTGAGAAGAAGGATCTTTAGGTCAAACCCAAGCGACCAGTTCTCGATATAGTAGAGGTCGTACTCTAAGCGCTTCTCTAGAGGCGTTTGCCCGCGCCATCCATTCACCTGGGCCCAACCAGTCATGCCTGCCTTGACCTTATGGCGCAGCAGATATTTGGGTACCGCTTCGCGGAACTGCTCAACAAAGAGAGGTCGTTCTGGACGCGGCCCTACTAAGCTCATCTCCCCCTTAATTACGTTGAATAGCTGCGGCAATTCATCCAGACTCGTTCGGCGCAGCCAGCGTCCGAAAGGGGTCACTCGGGGGTCATCACGATTTGCCCATACAGGCCCAGTGATTTTCTCAGCATCCTCAACCATAGTTCGGAACTTGACCATCTGAAACTTTCTTCCATCCAGGCCTGTTCGTTCTTGCCGGTACAGGACCGGGTCGGAAGAGGTAAGTTTGATTCCCAGCCCGATAAGAAGCATTAAAGGAGAGGCAAGAACTGAGCCGAAAATTCCTAGCAAGAGGTCCAGAACCCTTTTGAGAAGGGAGTTCCATCCGTAGAGTGGTGAATCCTGTAGGCTGATGACGGGTAGCCCGTCAAACTCTTCTATCCTGCCGCGTAGATTAACAAACTCCGCCAGATCCGGGACTAAGTGGATGGTGATAGGCTCCTCTCCTAGCCAATTGCGAATTTCCCGCAGTCTGCCGACCTCTCCAAAGGGTAGCGTGACAAAGACCTGATCCACGCCCGAGCGGACAAGCTCCATCGCCTCCACAGGATTTTTTAGCAATCTGACACCTTCCAGTGCTTTATCAGTGCTGGACCCATCGATTAGGTAAACCCCCACGATGTGGAAGCCTAGATGGCGGTGCCACTCTAGCTTATCGATCAGCCGCCTAGCCTGGACAAAAGAGCCGATGACCAAAGTATGACGGAGGTTATAACCCTGCCGCCTTAGAAACCGGAGCCCTTCGCGGAAGACCACACGACTTATCTGAAGAAAGACTACACTGCAGACGAAGAAGAAGATCACGACAAATCTTGAAAGCACAACATCGCGCAGCAGAAAGATCATCCCCAAAAAGATGAGCAGGGCCAGCAACGAGCCTTTCACAATATCCGCCGCCTCGGCCCAGTAAGTAGAAATCCTGCGGGGCCGATAGAGACCTAAGAGTTGAAAGACAATGGCCCAAAATGCCAACGCCAAAATCCAGCCAAGGACATAGTGCCTAAAGACGTGGGGTTCAGGCTCGGGCAGTAAATCCGTCTGGAAACGTACGAGATAAGCCAGCCACCAGGCAAGACTGACAAAGAAGAGGTCATGCAAGCACATGAGGCTCTTGAAGAACTGGCTGTGTTGCTTCAGCATGAGCTATTTCCCTTCTTTCCATTCCTTGAGCCGGGCTTCGATATATTCTCTTATCTGAAACTTAAATCGTTCGCGTGAAAAAGAAGCAGCATGACGGCGAATTGCGGTCGGATTAAACGCATAGTGCTCCTTTTGAAAATAATCGACCGCGGCCATCAGACTGCTCGAGGTAGGTTCCGAGAAAAAAACCCCGGTGGGGCCCTGCTCCAACGGTCCCTCCTGATGGGAGTTGTTTAACGGGATAACAGTCTCCAAAACCCCTCCTTTGCCATAGGCAATGACCGGCCTTCCGCTGGCATGCGCCTCCAGAGGCGTGATGCCAAAATCCTCCTCGCCGGGAAAAACTAATGCCTGACAAGAGGCATAGAGATCCGCCAACAGATGATCTTCGACCCAACCGAGAAACTCAACGTTTGGCCTGGCTCTCTTTTCCAACGACCTTTTCAAAGGGCCGTTGCCGGCGATCTTCAAGGGCAGCCGCAGCTCATTAAAAGCCTCGATCGCCAGCTCGATCTTCTTATACGGGACCAGCGCAGAGACGATCAAGTAATAAGGCTCTTGGGACTCGCGTACGTAGAACTTTTCCGTATCGACCGGCGGATAGATCACTGCCGCGTCGCGCGCGTAGATGGCTTTGATCTTGGCGGCAATGTGATTGGAAATGGCCACAAAAGAATGGACTCTCTGTGCGGATTGAACGTCCCAGCGTTGCAGATAGCCACGGCACAGAGTCATGCCGATCCGTGCGGCCCAAGAAGAGTTCGTCCCAAAATAGGTGTCGTACATGTCCCAAACATAGCGCATGGGCGAGTAGACATAAGAGATGTGCAGCGCGCCATTTGGCAGCACGCCTTTGGCCACGCAGTGGCTGCTCGACAGGACGAGATCGTAATTGCTGAGCGCAAACTTCTCAACGATACTTGGGAAGAGGGGTAAACAATAACGATAGTACTTTTTCACCCCGGGCAGCCGATTGATCCACGAGGGATAGATCTTCATCGAACGGATCGTCGTGGAGATATGTGCAGGCGAATATAATAAAGTATACAGGTCGGCGTCAGGAAAGAGCTCGCAGAAGACCTCAAGACAGTATTCCCCTCCTCTCATCCCGGTCAACCAATCATGAACTATGGCGACCTTCATACAGCAAGCAATCGAGAATAGGGGAGGAAAAGTGCTGAGCTGACCCGGATTTCACGGACAGTCAATTAAGCCACACCTTTCATCTTCTCATAGCCGATCGGCGTCTGATAACCCAGCGACTGGTGAAGCCGCTGCCGGTTATAGAATAGCTCGATGTAGTCAAAAATCTCAGACCGAGCTTCCTCCCTATTGTGATAATCCCGATGGTGAATCAA
>VBLN01000106.1 GCA_005878685.1 Deltaproteobacteria bacterium
CATCCTGCGAAGAACGTATCGCTGCCTATCCATTGCAGAAAAGAAGTCTCTGTAAGGAGAGCTGCGGCTAGGAGAACGGGGGAGACCGGCCAGCAGAGCAGCCTCAGCCACGTTAAGATCTTGAACTCCTTTGCCAAAGTAATCTTTGCTCGCAGCCTCTATGCCGTAGTTGCCGTGACCGAAATAGACCTGGTTCAGATAAAGGTAGAGGATTTCTTCCTTGGTATGATTTCTTTCCACCCGATAGGCCAGTATCGCTTCGCGGATCTTGCGCGTCCACGTTCTTTCAGGGGTGAGAAAGAAAGCGCGCACCAACTGTTGAGTCAGGGTGCTTCCTCCTTGGCGGATCTCGCCTCTTCTTAGATTTGAGATAAGCGCTCTAAAGACCGCAAAGAAGTCCACCCCTTTGTGCTTAAAAAAGCGCGTATCCTCGGCCGCAAGGAATGCCTGGATCACATGCTCAGGAATACGATCCAACGGAACAACCACTCTTCTCTGATGATAGAACTCTCCGATCGGCACGCCCTCTCCGTCGTAGACCACGCTGACTACGGCCGGTCGGTAATTGGACATGAGATCGAGCCGGCTGGGCAGATCATGTCCGAAGTAGTAGATCAAGGCACCGGCCGCGAGAATGGCGGCGAGGAGCGGAGTTCCGATGATCCACAGGATCATCTTGTAAGGAAATACCTTGTCTCTCATTTCATTCTTTAAATGACTTTCGCATTCTAGCAGAAGAGCCGTGGAATTACTAAGTGCACAAGTAACAGCGACGCGGTCATTGATTCACGCAGTCAACTTCACAAGAAGCAGGAAAAAAATAGAATTCCGCCGTCACTAAGAAAATAATTTTTCCTCGAACGAAAACAAAAATTCACGCGAACTGTTCATAAGTTGTTGATAAGTTGAAGAGGAGGCGCGCCGCAAGGCGAAAGATAGCTGACGCCAGCGGATTGCCCAAATTACGAGCACTGAAACTCTCTGCGAATCGCTAACTTACTAGAAAGTCACTATTGGAGCGCCTCTCTGACCTCAACAATCGACGCCGCGCGATTCGCCTTATTCGACCCAAAACCGTTCGTCTTCCATTGCGTTGACTCCTATTGGGGCAGGTGATAAACAGAAAACACTAATCAGTAGGAGGTCTTCCTTGGCAGTTCATCCATCAGTGATCAAGAGACATCACCAGAGTTTGAAAAGAAGGGTGAGAAACCAGCAAGTCAAGTCCCGGATCAGAACCCTCATTAAGAAGGTTAAACATTTGGTAGATGCGAAGGATCGGGAAAACGCTTCGAATCATCTCAGAGAGGTTAATGAGGCACTGGGCAAAGCCGTCAACAAAGGTATTCTCAAATCCAACACCGCCTCGCGTTGGTTGTCCCGCCTGTCGAGGTCGGTCAACCGGATAGCATCTTCCTCGTAGTCCTAGGTTCCCGTCAAAACATCTCCAGGAGCCTCTGGTGCAACTCGTGAGCGAATCTATCCACGAGCCGCTCTTTAGCTTCCTGGTTCAGAGTTTCGGTGAGTTGGATATCGGTGAACTGACGCACGTCAACGGGATTCAAATTCCTTGTCTTAAAATCGGAAGAGCTCGTCACGACGGCCCCCCTTGAGCCGCTGTATAACTCTGTGAGGCTGAGCCCCAGTCGCGTCGACAACCAGCGCCAACTCATATTGAAGAACTTCGTCTTTGCGGTTCACCGCGACAACCCGGCTCCCCAAAGAGCGAACCACCCCGCTGAGGGTCGCATCGGCCTCTTCGGGTCGGTCCACGACCTCAAGCTGCCCGCGCCGGTGAAGCTCGCTCTTAAGGGCCGAAGTTATCTCCACTTCAACGCCAACATCCCGACTCTTATTGATGAAGGGTTCGACAAAAACTGTTCGGACATCTTTGGGAAACGCTTCTCCCTTCCCGGAAAACTGATAGCCACATCCGCCCGCCACAAGAAGAAACAGGCCAAGCCCCATAAAGTAGTTTCGGGTCTTGGCTTTCGGCTTTCGCATTTGTGCCTCGCAACTCGAGACTCGAAACTCGAAACCAACATTTGTCATGTTCATCCCTCCAGAACAATATTCACCAGACGACGCGGAACCTGGATCACCCGGTGGATCTCTTTGCCCGCAAGAAATCCCCTAACCTTTGGGTCCGCCAGAGCCTCTGCCTCAATAGATTCGCTGCTTGCGTCCGCGGGGACCGTAATTCTGCCGCGCACTTTTCCATCAACCTGAACCACAACCAGCAGCCGTTCTTCCTCCAGCGCATCCTCTGAATAGCTAGGCCAGCGCACCTCAGTCAGTGTCTTGTCCTGGCCCAGATTTTCCCAAAGCTCGCTGGTGATATGGGGCACGAAGGGATACAGAAGAACAATAATGGTCTCCAGCCCGCTCTTGATGAGGTCCGTCCCCTGCTCTAGTTGAGACTCGTCTTTGGCAGCAAGGCTCAGGGAATTGAACAACTCCATCAAAACAGCAATGGCGGTGTTAAAATGGAATCTCCCTTCGATATCATGCGTGACTTTCTTAATGGTGCGATGGATGAGCCGGCGCAGCTCCTTAAGCTGTGGCGTGTCGGCTTCTCGGGCGAGTTCGGAATTCGCGCGCCGCAATGCCTCTCGGTATTGAAAAGTAAAACGCCACAGGCGCGTAAGAAAACGGTAAGCACCTTCAACCCCCTGGTCGCTCCACTCAAGATCCTTTTCCGGAGGAGCCGCGAACAGCTCGAACAACCGTCCGGTGTCGGCGCCGTACGCCTCCCGGATCACGTCGTCGGCGACCACATTGCCTTTCGACTTCGACATCTTGGCGCCACCTTTGATAACCATGCCCTGGGACAGGAGCGCCTTGAAGGGCTCGTCCACCTTCACAAGCCCTAGGTCGCGCAGCACCTTGGTGTAGAACCGCGCGTAAAGTAGATGCAGGACGGCGTGCTCGATGCCGCCGATGTACTGGTCGACCGGCATCCAGTAGTCCGCAGCGCCCCGTTCGACCATGCCATCCTCATAGCGTGGAGAGCAGTAGCGGAGAAAATACCAGGACGACTCAACGAAGGTGTCCATGGTGTCGGTCTCGCGCCGCGCGCGACCGCCGCAGCGGGGGCAAGCGGCGCTGACGAAGGCCGGATGGCTGGCCAGCGGCGAACCTCCCTTACCGCTGATTTGGACGTCGCGCGGCAACACAACCGGGAGATTTTCCTCCTTCTCCGGTACCATGCCGCAGGCCTCGCAGTAGAGGACGGGGATCGGCGCCCCCCAGTAGCGCTGGCGGCTGATGCCCCAGTCACGCAGACGATAGTTGATTTTCCCCTCTCCGAGACCGCGCTCGACCAGCCAGTCGATCACCCGCCGCTTGGCCTCGGCCACGGTGAGCCCGTCGAGGAAGCCGGAGTTAATCTTGATGCCGTCGCCTGTGTAGGCCTCGCCGGTCCAGCCTAGCCGCCGGCTGACGGTCTTGATGATGTCGAGGTTGTGAGTCTTCGCGAAGTCCCAGTCTCGTTGGTCCTCCCCGGGCACGGCCATGATGGCACCGGTACCGTAGATCATGAGGACGTAGTCGGCGATGAACAGCGGGATCTCCACCCCGTTGAAGGGGTTGACCAAGCGCGCAGAAAGCCTGAGGCCCCGCTTGGGGCGGTCCTCGGCAATGCGTTCCTGCTCGGACTGCTTCAGCACCTCGGCGCGGAAGCGCTCCACCTCGGCCCGCCCTCCAGGACCGGTCACTAGATCGTCGACCAGCGGATGCTCGGGCGCGAGCACCGCGTAGGTCATGCCGAACACGGTGTCGGGACGGGTGGTGAAGACGCGGATCTTGAGGTCCGGGTGACCTGCGACGGCGAGGTCGAACTCCGCGCCCTCGCTACGGCCGATCCAGTTCTTCTGCATGGTGATCACACGTTCGGGCCAGCCAGTCAGGCGGTCGCACCAATCGAGCAGCTCCTCCGCGTAGGCGGTGATCTTGAAGAACCAGCCGTCGATATCACGCTTGGTGACCTCGGACTCGCAGCGCCAGCACCGGCCACCCTCAACCTGTTCGTTGGCCAGGACCGTCTGGCACGACGGGCACCAGTTCACCGTCGAGCGCTTTCGGTATGCGAGACCGCGCTCGAGCATGCGGATGAAGATCAGCTGCTCCCACCGGTAGTACTCTGGATCGCAGGTAGCGATCTCGCGGTCCCAGTCATACGAGATGCCCATCTTCTTCAGCTGATCCCGCATGTAGGCGATATTTTCCATTGTCCACTTGGCAGGGTGGATGCCCCGTTCGATCGCAGCGTTCTCCGCGGGCAGCCCAAAGGCATCCCACCCCATGGGGTGGAGCACATTGTAGCCTTTCATCCTCTTATAGCGGGCGAGCACGTCGCCGATTGCGTACACGCGCACATGCCCCATGTGGATCCTGCCCGATGGGTAGGGAAACATCTCCAGGAGGTAGTACTTGGGAAGGTTAGGATTCTCCGTGACCCGGAAACTCTTTTTTTCCTCCCAGATCCGTTGCCACTTTTCCTCAATTTTTTGAGGATAATATCTTTCTTCCATCACTCGATGACTCGACTATTTGGCGCCACTTGCAACGGCTACTTGATCCAGGACTCCATTAATAAAGGTGGGAGAGTCGGCCGATCCGTAACGCTTACCGATTTCGATCGCCTCATCCATGCTCACGTTCAGCGGAATGTCCGGACAAAAAAGCAGTTCATAACTGGCCATGCGCAGGATCATGAGATCGACCTTGGCCATCCGCGAAAGTTTCCAGTTGTCTGTGGATTGCCTGATCAGCCGATCGATCTCGGCCCGGTGATCTAGAACACCTAAAACTAGCCGCCGGGCGAATTCCTTCGCTTCGCCGCTGCCCTCGAAATGGGCCAAGAAGAACTCGATAGCACGGGGCGAATAGTCGCCTGTCATCTCCACTTGATAAAGAGCTTGCAGGGCGAGCTCTCTGGCTTTTCGTCTTGTACCCATGTCTGAGGAGGCAGAAGGTAACAGGCACTAGGCAATAGATTCCTCCCCCTTACGCCTGCTGCCTATCGCCTTTCGCCTATTGTCTATGGAATCTCCCGATTCACGTTAACCATTTCGATCGCCGTAAGGGCAGCCTCAAATCCTTTATTCTCCGACTTGAGGCCGGCCCTTTCCATCGCCTGTTCCACGTTATTCGTGGTCAGGACGCCAAAGGCAATAGGGATACGATGTTGTGACATGGCATCCGCGATCCCCCGGCTCACCTCCGCAGCAATATAATCGAAATGAGGGGTTTCGCCACGAATCACGGCCCCGAGACAGATCAGCGCGTCATATCTGCCGCTGCCAGCCATTTTGCCCGCCAGGAGGGGAATTTCGAATGCCCCTGGCACGTGCACGATATCGATGTTGTTCTCTTCTCCCCCATGACTCTTGAGCCCATCGAGGGCGCTCTCTAGAAGCTTCTCGGTCACGAAGTTGTTGAAACGGCTCACGATGATACCGAACTTCATTCTCGCTCTTCTATGCTTGCTTCTCGGACTTTGTTAGGAGTTTAGAAAAGAGATGGCCTAGTTTTTCTTGTTTAGTGCGCAGATAGCCGATGTTCGCCTCGTGGGGAGGCACCTCCAGCGGAACTCGCTCGACCACAGTCAAACCATAACCCTGCAGGCCGACAATCTTGCGCGGGTTGTTAGTCAACAAGCGCAGCTTTTGGACTCCCAGATCGCGCAGGATCTGGGCGCCGATCCCGTAATCGCGAATGTCCTCCTTGAATCCCAATTCCAGATTAGCCTCCACGGTATCCAATCCTTGATCTTGAAGGGCATAGGCTTTGATTTTATTCGTCAGGCCAATCCCCCTCCCCTCTTGATACATATAGACGAGGACTCCTTTCCCCTCCGCGTCGATCATCTTTAAAGACTGGCGGATCTGATCCCCGCAATCGCAGCGCTCCGAACCGAAGACATCTCCGGTAAGACACTCGGAGTGGATTCGTACCAAAACCCTTTCCTCGGAGCCGATCTCATTCTTAACCAGGGCCATATGTTCGTTTGAATCCACATTGTTGCTGTAAACAATCGCCTTGTAAGTCCCACCGTGAATGGTGGGAAAGACGGCTTCTGCTTGGCGCTTCACCAGACATTCGCTACGCAAACGGAAGGCGATCAGATCAGCAATGGAACCGACTTTCAGTCGGTGCTTCTGGGCAAAGGTCTCGATGTCGGGGGTGAGGGCGACAGAACCGTCATCTTGCAAGACCTGACATATAACGCCGGCAGCCTGAAGGCCGGCGAGACTGGCTAAATCTACAGACGCTTCGACCCAGCCAGAGCGGACCAACACCCCACCTCGACGTGCCTGCGCTGAGAAGACGTGGCCCGGCACCATCAGATCACGAGGTCTAGCTTCCCGTGCCATAACAGTCCTGATCGTCTCCGCGCGCGCCATGGCGGAAGCGCCCGCGCTGGCCACGGTCCGGGCAGTGATGGAAACCCCAAGTGGATTGCCGACAGAAGAGCTGCTCTCCTGCAGCATCAAAGGAATCCCCAATTGCTTCATCCTCTCCTCGGTCAAAGTCAGATAGATAAGCCCCCGACCGTGAAGCAGCATGAAATTAATCATCTCTGAGGATATCTTATCAGCGGCGGCACATAGGAAGCCCTCGCTCTCCGCGTCTTCCTCATCTACGAGGATAACGGCGCGCCCCGCGCGGATTTCCCCCAAGATTTCTTCGGTACTCGAGACTGGCATTATTTCAGGCGTAGGAATCGTCGGACATATTTGCCGATAATATCGGTTTCGACGTTGACTTTATCACCAACCCTCCGCACTCGCAAATTAGTGTGCTTCAAAGTAAACGGAATAATGGCCACAGAAAAACGTTGCTTTTCACACTTGTTCACGGTCAGACTGATGCCATCCACGGCTACGGACCCCTTCGGAACCAGCAGGGAAGAAAGAGGAGGTGAGACGCGAAATAAAAAGAAGATAAAATCCCCCTTTTTCTCGACTTCCTCAGTGACGGCCGTTCCATCGATATGGCCGGTTACCAGGTGACCTCCAAGTCTATCGCTCAAACGCAGAGGCCGCTCCAAGTTGACAGGATCACCCGGCCTAATCTCTTTGAAATTCGTTCGCTCAAGGGTCTCTGGTGAGATATCGACCGAAAAGCGACCCTTAGACTTGGCCACTACGGTTAAGCAAACTCCGTTAACCGCTATGCTGGAGCCTATGGCGAGTTCCCCTAAAAGGAGACGGGCATCAAGAGTCAAAATGCCCGACCGTCGGCGCATTTGCCAACGGTGAACCTTGCCTACATCTTCGATAAGACCGGTAAACATTTCTGTGAGTGTCAGTTTTTAACTCAACACGCAAAACTCACGACTCAAAACTATTATTCAAAGGTATCCCGAGACGAGGAAATCCTTTCCGACCCTCGAAACCTCCATGTTCTTGATCTTCTTCGACTGGCCTATTTTTCTGATTCCCAGGGTCTGGATCATATTTCTGCCCTCACCGCCAATGACCTTAGGCGCGTAAAAAAAGAGGACCTTATCCACGACTCCTTCTGCAAGAGCCTGGCTTGCTGTGGCGCCGCCTCCTTCAATCATAACGCTGAGCCATCCCATTTTACCAAATCGCCTTAAAAGAGAGACCCAGGGAATCGCTCCCTGGCGCGGAGGAAAAGTCCAGACTTGCGCTCCAAAACGTTGGACGGCTTCTATCTTTTTCGATGGCGAGCGTGGACTGGCGACTAGAATTGTTTTCCGTGGATCTCGTTGATGGAGCAGACGTGAGGTCAGTGGAATACGAAGGTGACTATCGAGGATAATTCTCCAGGGGTTACGGCCGTCGGGGAGACGGCAAGTGAGCTGAGGGTTATCGGCGAGAACTGTTCCTATTCCTACTATGACGGCGTCGACCTGATTGCGTAGCCGATGCACGCAATTCCGAGCCGCCGTCTCTGTAATCCACTTGGAATCGCCTGAGGAGGTAGCAATTTTTCCGTCCAAAGAGGCGGCGAGCTTAAGGATGACAAAGGGAATATGGCGGGTGATGTATTTGACGAAGGCCTCGTTGAGTCTGCGGCATTCCTCGTCCAAAAGGCCGACATCGACCCGTATTCCAGCCCGCCTCAGTCTGCGGATTCCGCGACCCGATACGAGAGGGTTGGGATCCACCATCCCAACCACCACTCTGCTTATTCCTGACCGTATCAGCGAAAGCGTACACGGCGGAGTCCGTCCATGGTGGTCGCAAGGTTCTAAATTGAGGTAGAGCGTGGCTCCGCGGGCCTTGGCTCCCGCCTTCTTGAGAGCGACAATTTCCGCGTGGTCGCCTCCAGCCTTTTGATGATAACCCGTGGCGATGATCTTTCCGCCGCGGAGCAGGACGGCTCCGACCATGGGGTTGGGACTGGTTCGGCCCGCTCCTTTGAGAGCCAAACGCAAGGCAAGGCGCATATGTCGCTTGTCGAGATCATCTGCCATTCAAGCCAACCGATTCTCCTGACCCTTCTTCTGCCTTTGCCCTCCCGGCCGAGACGGGAGCCCCTTGCGTTCCTTGAGGAGCTCTTCCAGCTCCACCATGAACTCGTTGATGTCCTTGAAAGAGCGATAGACCGAAGCAAATCGGACGTAGGCCACCTGGTCGATATCGTGAAGCTCGCGCATGGCCGCTTCACCGATAAAAGAGCTGGGAACCTCCTTGTCCCCCCTCTCTTGAAGCCCCCGCTCGATCTTATCTGCGACCGCCTCAATCGTGTTGATGCTCACCGGACGCTTTTCGCAGGCTCGCTTGAGACCGTTGACGACCTTGACGCGATCATAGCCCTCGCGCCGACCATCCTTTTTTACCACCAGAGGCATAGTCTCTTCGACCCGTTCATAGGTCGTAAAACGTCGGCTACACTTGAGGCATTCGCGCCGGCGCCGGACCATATTGCCGTCCTTACTCAGCCGGGAATCGATAACCTTATTGTCGGTCTCGTGACAGAAGGGACACTTCATCTTAGTTAGTAGTGAGTAACGAGGGCCGAGTGCTGAGGACTGCGTTCTTTCTCCCCACAGGTTTTTTTCTGTTTTTTGCTCATCACTCGGTACTCATTACTCATCACTCTTTCCCCAGGCGATGAGGATAGACCGGAAACTTCTTGCACAGCTCGCGGACATCATCGGCGACAGATTTAAGCACGCCGTCATTCTCTACATGATTCAAAGCGCGCCCTATAAGCTCGGCGATGGTCGACATTTCGCCTTCCTTCATGCCACGGGTTGTGACAGCCGGCGTGCCGATACGAATCCCGCTGGTAACAAAAGGAGAGCGTGTCTCGAAGGGCACGGTATTTCTGTTAACGGTAATCCGGGCCTTATCCAGTGTCTCCTGGGCCACCTTCCCGGTCAACTCCGATTGCCGCAGGTCGATGAGCATCAGATGGTTGTCCGTCCCGCCCGAAATCAACTTAAACCCCTTTTGCATCAGGGCCGCGGCCAGCGCCTTGGCATTTCTGACGATTTGCTGCTGATAGAGCTTGAACTCCGGCGTGAGGGCTTCTTTCAGCGCCACCGCTTTAGCCGCGATGACATGCATGAGCGGGCCTCCCTGGTTGCCCGGAAACACCGAGGAGTTGAGCGCTTTGGCAAAGGCCTCTCGGCACATGATCATGCCGCCGCGCGGACCCCGCAGGGTCTTGTGGGTCGTCGTGGTGACAAACTCGGCGTGCGCAATCGGAGATGGGTGGATGCCGGTCGCTACCAGACCGGCGAAATGGGCGATGTCCGCCATCACCACGGCGCCGACCTCGTCCGCAGCATCACGAAACGGACGGAAATCGATCTCACGCGGATAGGCACTATACCCGACGATGATCATCTTCGGGTGGTGCCGGCGCGCGAGTTCCTTCATCGCCTCATAATCGATCCGTTCATCGGACGGGCGCACGCCGTACGGGACAACCTTGAAGAACTTTCCCGAAAAGTTGACCGGGCTACCGTGGGTCAAGTGGCCGCCGTGCGCCAGATCCATGCTGAGAATCGTGTCGCCCGGCTCGAGCTGCGAGAAGTACACCGCCATATTCGCCTGCGAGCCCGAATGCGGTTGCACGTTCACGTGATCGGCGCCGAATAGCTGCTTGGCCCGGTCGATCGCCAACGCTTCCACCACATCTACGAACTCGCAACCGCCGTAGTACCTCCGGCCCGGATAGCCCTCGGCATATTTATTGGTCATGACCGACCCTTGCGCCTCCAATACCGCCTCACTGACCATGTTCTCCGAAGCAATGAGTTCTAGATTGTACTCCTGTCGCTCAGTTTCTTTCTGGATCGCTGCAAAGACGTCGGGATCGCTTCGCTGCAAAAAAGACATAATAGCCACTTCCTTTATTGCTACTTTTTGCGTTCGTCTTGGATTCGAGTGCCGAGTTCCTTTTCCACCTCGGCTATCTTATCTATCCGCCGTTGGTGTCGGCCCCCCGCAAACGGAGTCTGGAGCCACACTTCTAGAATCTGCTCGGCAAGCGATTTCTCCGTGATCCCGCCTCCAAGGACGAGAATGTTCGAATTGTTGTGCTCTCGACTCATCCGCGCGCCGGGAAGATCATGGACCAACGCGGCGCGAATACCAGGAAACTTGTTTGCCAACATCGACATGCCGATTCCGTTGGTACAAATGAGGATGCCCCGCTCGGCCTCTCCTTTGGCTACCTTCAAAGCAACCATGCGGCCAAAATCGGGGTAATCAACTGACTCTTTTCCCCTAGTGCCTAGGTCCTCGACCTCGATCCCCTTTGAGCGGAGGGTCTGCACCAGATAATCCTTAAGCTCCACTCCTCCGTGATCACTTCCTACTGCGATCATAACGAGTTTCGCTTTCAGCCTTCAGTCACGAGCTCCGTGGGGCCTAAGTTGGAGGCGATCGTAAAACAATGAACCCTCCATAAAGAAAATCGCAGGAGCATGGCCCCGTCGCCACTCCTGCGATTTCTCCCTGACAAGACGAATAAATTCCTTACAACTTGCGGCCGACAGGTGCTTATCCTGCGTTCTCCTTGGTCCGAGAAGGATTACTTGTGGCTCTGAATGTAGTTTGTGACATCCTGAACTGTCTTGATCTTCTCCGCATCCTCGTCGGATATCTCCATTTCGTACTCTTCCTCCAAGGCCATCACCAGCTCGACGATATCTAGAGAGTCCGCCCCGAGGTCCTCAATAAATGAGGCCTCCGGAGTCACTTCATCCTCACTGACACCCAGTTGCTCACAAACGATCTCTTTCACCCTCGTCTCTACAGATGACGCCATCGCTTCACCTCCTGCTTGACTTTTTCCTCACATATAGAGTCCGCCGTTTACACTCACCACTTGTCCCGTGATATAGCCGGCTCCGGGGCCCACGAGGAAAGAGACCGCTTCCGCCACATCCTCGCAAGTACCCAAACGTCCCAGTGGTATGGAGTGGAGGTATTCCTCATGCGCCTTGGCGGAGAGTTTGGCCGTCATTTCGGTATCGATAAAGCCCGGCGCCACGGCATTTACTGTGACCCCCCGGGGCGCCAGCTCCCGCGCCATGGCCTTGGTGAAACCAACGATACCAGCTTTTGAGGCCGCGTAGGCCGACTGCCCCGCGTTTCCCGTCAGCCCCACCACTGAACTCAGATTGATGATCCGACCATACCGCTCGCGGATCATTCCCCTACAAACGGCTTTGGTACAATGGACGGTCCCCTTGAGATTTGTTCCGAGAACTTGGTCCCAGTCTCCGTCCTTGAGACGAACCAAGAGATTATCCGACGTTACACCGGCATTGTTGACTAGAATATCAATTTTTTTGTGTTGGTCAATGATTTTTTTTACTGCCTCTTCAACCTGACTCTCCACCGCCACATCGAACGGATGAAGCTCGCCGCTGCCCCCCTCCACTCGGAGCTGTTTGAGCGAGGCCTCAGCTGCCTCATGGTTCCCCCGGTAGTTAATCATCACCTCAGCCCCCTGACGTCCGAGAGCCGACACCACAGCCCGACCTATGCCGCGGCTGCCCCCAGTCACCAAAGCGATCTGGCCTTTTAGGTTCAAATCCAAGGGCGACTCAGTTTAAGGCAATTTTTTTGAGATCCTGGCAGCCCCCCAAATTCGCGACCTGCAAGTGGGAGCTGATCCTCTTGATCAGACCGCTGAGCACTTTCCCTGGGCCGATCTCCACAACGCGCTCACAGCCCAAGGCCTCCAAGTATCTTACTGACTCTTCCCATCTGACTGGCCGCACCGCTTGTTCAACCAAGAGCGACTTTACCCGGTTGCTATCCACGTTGAGAGTGGCCTCCACATTCGTGACAACGCCGACGGAAAAAGGTTGAATCGTGACAGCCGCGAGAACTTTTTTGAGCCCCTCGGACGCGGGGCGCATCAGAGAACAATGAAAAGGGGCGCTCACCGACAATTCCAGCACCCTCTTGGCTCCCCGATCCGAAGCCAAGGACATGGCTCGAAGCACTGCCCCCCGTTCTCCGGCAATCACAATCTGCCCTCCGCCGTTTAAATTTGCCGGCGCCACGACCTCACCCTCGCTGGCAGCTTCGCAGATCGAATCAACTTCCTG
>VBLN01000107.1 GCA_005878685.1 Deltaproteobacteria bacterium
CCTGGCTTCTCTCTGGAGCCGCTCTAGGATCTGCCGGCTTCCGTCCGTGGAGCCATCATCGATGACAATGATTTCTTTCGGCAGCCGGACGCTTCGAACCCGCCGGATCGCTATCTCTAACGATTTGGCCTCATTGAAGACAGGGACCAGGATGGAGAGCTTCACTGCTCGAATTCGCGCTTTTTGAGTTCGCGGACAAAGGCGGAAAGGTTGGAATCTCCACTGACGGCTTCGTTTATCTTGTTCTGAAACTCCGCGGCAGCCCGCTCGAGTGGCCCCGTGTCCACTCGCAGGCCGATCCATTGGTTAAATCGGAGGACTAGGGCCAAAGCTCCTCTTGGATTGGGCGAAGCCGGAAGGTAATGCGGCAGGGCGGCCCAGAGACTGACGTTTGTCATAGCCATTCTCCGGAAAGCATCTGACAAGATCCCGACGATTCCCGTCGGCCCCTGGTATCGGGACGGAAGAAGATCGAGTTCTGCGATTAACTTCGGATCTACCGGCCGGGTGTACAGGACTTCATCGAGGTAAGCTCCCAACGTCACAACCAGCTCAATATTGGCTTCGCGTACGATCCGCACGATCGCCTCAGAGAAGCCCTTCCAGCGCAGGTGTGGCTCGGCGCCGATGCCGAAGACGAAGTCCCGTTGCACGCCGATTCCGGCGCCATGGTAGAAATCATAGGACGGCCACTGGATCTGGCGCTGGCCTTCGTGCAGTCTAACGAGCGGGCGCTGGATGGAAAAATCGTAGAACTCTTCTGGGTCGATGCTGGCGAATTTAGCGGCGATGAGCTGTTCGCTCAGGTAGCGGGTCGCCGTGGTCGCCGAAGCTCCCGCATCGCTCCAGCCCGCGAAGGCAAGGACCAACACAGGGTGTCGCAGAGAGGGGCGGCTCTCGAAGTTCAGAGGATCCATGTTCACCTTCTTTACCATAAGTGAGTCAGATCCTCTACCCCAGGAAATATCCGCCCTTACGAGACTGCAAGGCAGAATTAGGGCTTTCCTTTGTGGCTGATCCGGTAGATAAAACCGGCATAGTCATCGGAGAGGTAGAGGCTTCCATCCGGGCCGACGACCAGGTCTACGGGTCTGCCCCAGACCGTTTCTCGGCCTTTCTCTTGAAGCAACCAACCGGTGGCAAAGTCCTCCACCTGTTTCGGTTGACCCTTCTCAAAGTGGACGCGGACAACCTTATAGCCGGTTTTCTTACTCCGATTCCACGAGCCATGGAGAGCGACGAAAAGGTCTCCATGATGCTCTTGGGGAAATTGTTTCCCGGTATAGAAGGCCAAGCCTAGAGGAGCCGAATGGGCCGGAATGACTACCACGGGCGGTTCTGTCTTCTGGCAGATCTCGGGAGAGCCAAACTCCGGATCCGGGACGCGATTAGCGATGCAGTTCGGCCAACCGTAGTTTTTCCCTTGGCGGATGATATTAATCTCGTCCGGAGGGGAATCGTCTCCCAACCAATCTCGGCCATTGTCTGTCCCCCATAGTTCTTTAGTCGCGGGATGCCAGGCGATTCCCACAGAGTTTCTCAGCCCACTGGCGAAGATCTCCTCGCCGCTGCCATCGGGATTATACCTGACGACGGCCGCTCGCCGGCGATCTTTCTCCTTGCAAACGTTGCACGAGGAACCCACAGATACATAGAGCTTCCCATCGGCACCAAACAGGATCGTCCTCGTCCAGTGGCCTTGGCCTCCGTCGGGAAGATTGGGGACGACCGTGGTGACCTGAGCGGGCGCCTCTCCTTCGCGAGGACGGTCGATGCGCCAGATCTTTTCTGTCCCGGCGGCATAAAGTTTGCCCTGCCAGAAGGCTAGTCCGTGGACGCGATCCAGATTTTCGGCCACGCGGTCGACTCGCTCCACCTTGCCGTCGCCATCATCGTCTCTGAGCCGCCCGATCCATCCCTTGTTAGGCATGGAAACATAGATTTGGCGATCCGGTCCGACCGTCATGAATCGGGGGCCGAAGAGTCCGCGGGCAAAAATGTGGATCTCAAAGGCAGCGGGAAGCTTGATCCGCTGGGCCAGTTCCGCATCCGTCATATGCGACACGTCGGCTGCCGAAGCAAACGAGGAAACCAACAGCAGAAAGAAAACGGAAACCAGTAATTGCATATTTCCTCCTATGACTTCAGTGGTCGGTTTGGTATATTATCGGGGGGTGCTCGAGCGGGCAAGAGCGCATCGTATGGCCCAACACTCGTTTCAAGATCTTCTTTTTCACCAGAACCAGATCCTGTTCGGTCATGACTCGACTCCGGGTCTGATCGCTTTCGAGATCGAGGGTTTGGACCGGATGAAGATTTTCCACCGTGAGGATAACCAGACCCTCTCAGAGTCAGTGGCCTTCCGCCCGTTTCTTTTGCTCGAGGGAGAGCAATAGCTCAAGGGTTGGGGTGGTGATGCTGAGATCGAGCCGCTGAAAGGGAGCGCGCCTTTCAACCGCGTCGCGTTCTTTCCCGATCTCAATCAACTACAAGAGGCCAGGTTCCATCTGCAGAAAAAAACCGGCAAGAATCCCTCCGCTCCCGAAGCGCCCTATTGGTACATCAGCGACCCGGTCCAGCAATATCTCCTTCTTTCCGGCAGGACCCACTTCTTGGGACTGGACTTCGGCGATCTCAAACGGCTACAGATTGATATCGAAACCTACTGCCAGGCGGGCTTTGAGTTTCCTAACCCGTTGCGAGAGTGCGACAGGATCACCGCGATTGCGCTGTCCGATTCCACGGGATGGGAAAGGCTGATTTCGGGAAAGGAATATGACGAGGCCGAGATGTTGCGCGAGCTGGTGCGGGTGATCCAGGAGCGCGATCCGGACGTCATCGAAGGACATAACCTTTTTCGCTTCGACTTGGAGTATATCGAGGCACGGGCGAAGAGACATGGTGTCGAACTGAATTTGGGAAGAGACGGCTCTTCACTTGGAGGCCATCCTTCTCGGATGCAGATTGCCGAGCGCACGATCACCTACCGGAAGTACGAAATTTTTGGCCGGCATATCATCGATACGTGGATTCTGGCCCAGCACTACGACGTGTCCACAAGAGAGCTGGAAGGATATGGGTTGAAGGCGATTGCGCGTTATTTTGACATCGCGAGCACGGATCGGACCTATATTCCGGCGGAGAAAGCGAGTTGGTATTTCGACCACGACCCGGAGACCCTCTTTCGCTACTCGCTGGATGATGTGCGCGAGACGCGCGCGCTCTCGAGACTGCTATCTCCGAGCTATTTCGTCCAAGCGCAGCTCTTTCCCTACAGCTATCAAAACGTGGCGCTGAGAGGCAACGCGACCAAGATCGATGCCCTTTTTTTGAGAGAGTATCTGTCTCAGCGCCAGTCCATTCCCAGGCCCGAAGCAATCCAGGAAGTGTTGGGCGGCTTCACCGATGTCGAGTACCAGGGAGTTGCCGAGCGGGTGCTCCATTGCGACGTGGCCTCCTTGTATCCTTCAATCATGCTGGTTTACGACTATTTCCCCAAAAGAGACGAGCTGCGCATATTTCCCGGGCTGCTGCAGGATCTGCGCGACTTCAGAATCAAGGCCAAGGAGCTCGCGCGAGTCGCGGAAACCACTGAGGCAAGGATCTATTTTTCTGCTTTGCAATTCACCTTTAAGATCCTGATCAACTCCTTCTACGGCTATCTCGGCTTTCAGATGGGACACTTCAATGATTTCGGCGTCGCCAATCAGGTGACCGCGAAAGGGAGGGAGTTGATCCAGTCAGCGGTGGCTTGGCTAAGGGAAAAAGGGGCGATGGTCATCGAGATTGACACCGATGGCATCTATTTTGTCCCGCCAAAAGAGATCGAGACCGTTGAAGACGAAGAGAACCTGATCCAAATGCTGGCCACGACTTTGCACAAAGGGATCGAGTTAGAGCTCGACGGCCGCTATCTTGCGATGTTCAGATACAAGATGAAAAACTACGCGCTCTTGGATTACAAAGGCAGGCTTCTCATAAAGGGGTCGGGTTTGCGCTCTCGCGGCCTGGAGCTCTTTCAGCGCCAATGGATGGAAGAGATGCTGCTCCTGCTCCTCAAAGGCGAGAGGGAAAAGGTCCCGGCACTTTATCAACGCTATCTCGAGGATCTTGAACATCACCGGATGGATATCTCGATGTTGATGAAGACCGAGACTCTGCAAGATTCGCTGGAAACTTACCAGGCGAAGATCCGCGAGAAAAAGCGCAATCCCGCTGCTGCCTATGAGCTTGCGCTAACATCCGAGCGGCCTTATCAGCCTGGAGACCAGATCTCTTACTACGTCACCGGCGAAGGGGAGAAGATCAAGGTCAATGAGAATTGCAAGTTGGCAACTCAGTGGGACCCGAAAAACCCGGATGAAAACGTGGAGCACTACAAGGCAAAGTTGAAGGAGCTGTACGAAAAGTTCAGGCCGTTTATAGAGCCCTCGGCGGAGAATACTCGGCCCTCGGCTGAGGGAAGAGAACAGAGCGACCTGTTTCCTGAAAGCTGATCGCTGAGAGCTGTTCCGGAGATGCGATGAGTGACAGAGTTGCTTTAATCACTGGCGGGGCGCGAGGTATCGGCCGAGCTGTCGCGCTGGACTTGGCTGGGCGGGGGTGGTCTGTGGCTATTTGTTATCGTAAAAGCGCCCGAGAGGCGACAGAGGTGATCGACGCCATCCGGAGGAAGGGTTCGAGAGGGCTAGCGCTCGAGTGTGATGTTTCGGATGCGAAGGCCGGCACACAGATGGTTCATCGGGTTGAGAAGGAGTGGGGACGCATCGACGCCTTGATCAACTGCGCGGGGCCTTATCACAGAGTGAATCTTTTGGAGGAAACTGTCGAGGGTTGGCACTCGATGTTCGATAACAACCTCCATCCGGTCTTTTATCTGAGCCAGGCGGTTGCCTCCGGTATGATCGAGCGCAAGTGGGGGCGGATCGTCTGCTTCAGCATGGCCAATGCAGATCAACTCATTGCGCAACCGCAGTTAACCGCGCACTACATCGCCAAGGTGGGACTGCTCGTGCTCGCCCGCTCTCTGGCGCGGCTCTTGGCGCCTCACGGGATCACAGTCAATGCTATCTCACCAGGCTTTGTCGATTCGGGCAGCGCGCCCAAAGAGGAACTCGCGTCTATGGCGAAAAAAATTCCCGCGGGATATGTGGGCACGGTCGAGGACGCCGCCTCTGCCGTGCGTTTCCTTCTCTCGGAGGAGGCGCGCTATGTCAATGGCGCCAACATCCACCTGAGCGGCGGCTGGGGAATCTAATATAATTTCGGGATTTTCGATTTTAGATTTAATCCAAAATCGGCAATCCAAAATCTAAAATTGAATCATGGCTGGTTGGAAAGATCACGAAAGAGCAATGGAGCTGGTGCAACAGGCCATGCAGCATCAGATGGCCGGCGATTTAGAAGCGGCCATCCGTCTCTACAAGGAGTCGATCACGCTATACCCTACAGCCGATGCCCATACCTATTTGGGTTGGACCTACAGCTTTCAAGGGAGAATAGAAGAGGCGATCGCCCAGTGTGAAATCGCCATAGAGATCGACCCCGATTTTGGTAACCCCTACAACGATATCGGCGTTTATCTGATGCAACAGCAAAAGCTGGACGAAGCCATTCCTTGGTTGGAGAAGGCCAAAGCGGCTAAACGTTACGAGCCGCGCCACTTTCCCCATCTCAATTTAGGTCGTATCTATGCAGCCAAGGGGATGATCAACAAAGCCCTAGAAGAGTTTCGCGGGGCTTTACAATTTAATCCAGACGACGCTCTGGCCCATCGGGCCATTGAGGAGCTCGAGTCCAAGTTGCAATAGGGCATCCACCATTAGGCCTCCGTTGCCCAAAGTGGTACAGAGCAGGAGCGGGCGGCCCCTCCTCAGCGGGAGCCGATGGACCTCTGCCTTTCAGCTCCAAATGACTCACTCCACTTGCTTGTTCTTTTTGGGAACCGTTGGTATTCGGACGTCTTATATTATCATGATGACGATGCATGGTATGGAAAGAATCTCTAGGAGCTTGCTGGCGTGAGGACCGTCGGACGTCTGATCCTCGTGAGGATCGTAGGGAGATTGTCCCTGCCGGCGAGAGAACGGGATTAAGGTTCAATAGAAAGTTGTCCCTGAGGAGAGGACCGATATAAGGCGAATCTACCGTTGGAGTTTTTAGAGAGAGCAAATTCAAGGAGGAGATATGGGACGATACTACTTGGGGATTGATTGGGGGGACAGGGTACATCAGGTGCACGTGAGAGATGAGGGAGGTAGCAGGGTGGCCGAGATGAGGGTGGAGGAGAGTGTGGAGGGGATGGCAGAATTTGGTCGTTGGCTTGATGAGCGCCGCGCCGGTGGGATAGAGCTTTGGGCAGCGATAGAGAAGCCCGAAGGACGCATTGTGGATTTTCTTTTGGATCACGGGGTGGAGGTTTTTCCGATCAACCCCAAGGCGTTGGATCGGGCGCGGGATCGGTTTCGGCAGAGCGGCTCTAAGAGTGATCCGTTTGATGCCTGGGTGCTCTGTGAGTTTTTGCGCACCGACCACATGCATCTGAGGCCTCTGAAACCCGACTCCGAGCAGGCTCAGGAGCTTAAGATCCTCACGCGAGATCATCAGAGGCTTGTGCGGCACAAGACGCGGGTACTGAACCAGCTGGAGGTGACTCTCAAAGAATACTACGTACGGCCGGTAGAGGTCTTTGGGGCCTTGGACACCCCGATGGCGCTGGATTTCCTCAAACAGTATCCAACACCACAGGCTCTGCATGAGCTGAGCTTTAGGAGGTGGAAGCACTTTGCGCGAGAGCACCGCTTGACCGAGAAGCACAGTGCCGAGCTGTGGGAGCGACTGAGCCAAGCGCAACTGCGTGTCCCTGATCATGTGATTAGAGCCAAGGTGCAGTTGGTGGAGGTCCTGGTAGAGGAATTGGAGGTTTTGGTTAGAGCCGTGCAGAAGTACGGGCAGAAGGTGGAGCGTTTTTTCGCCTCCATGCCGGCAGCTAAGCTGACTAAGAAGCTGCCGGGAGGCAGAAGCGGCACGGTGATCCCTACCGTTTGGGCTCAGTTGGGAGATGTCAAAGGTCGCTGGGAGTCTTTTAAGCATCTTCAAGCTCATGCGGGGACGGTCCCAGTCACCAAGAGAAGCGGCAAGAGTCAAGTAGTGCACTTTCGCTATGCCTGCAACAAAGAGATGCGCCATGCGGTTTACCTTTTGGCTTTCATCTCCCTGCGGCAGAGCGAGTGGGCTGCGGCTTACTATCGAAGGCAGCGGGAACGGGGTCACCGTCATCACCAGGCATTGCGTGCCTTGGGAGCGAAGTGGCTGAAGATCCTCTTTGTGGTATGGAGGGATCAGGTTCCCTATGAGGAGAACTATCACCTGGCCTATATCGCTCGACAGCATTTGCGCCAGGCAGCCTGAGTTTAACTGAAGACCTTGACAAGCGTCATAGAAAGTCTCCCTTGCGGTCGCCTAAGGTTGACATCACAGGTCCTTATCGGGTATTTTTAAAGTGAATGCCTACTGAAGCACAGAGTCCTGTTCACGCAGCGGCTTCCGAGTCGGTATTGAAGCTCACCGACAAGGCCGTGGAACAGGTCAAAAGCAT
>VBLN01000108.1:0-2742 GCA_005878685.1 Deltaproteobacteria bacterium
AAGGAATAAAAACGAGCCCTTCCAAGAGCCCGCGAGCAGCGATCTTTGTTCTGACCGTGATATACGAGGTGAGAGCAGCTAGACCCATGCAGATAGAGGCGCCGACTAGAGCAAGAAAAAGGCTGTTGCCAAATGCCTTGTAGACCCTTTGGTTCTCTAGCAGGTAACGGTAGTTGCTCAGGGTTAAGTTTCCCCACGTCTGCCAAGTCGGGACGTGATAGTAGGGAAGCAAAGAGACCAGTAGAAGAACCAGAAGCGGGAGGAGAACCATCATAATAAGAAGGAGGAGAGCCAACGCCGAAGCGAGATAGCGCCACTTCCCCAAATCGATCTGGTGCGGTCGAAAGGCCTTGCCCGTGACCGTGGAGAAGCTTTCGACCTGTGAGGTAAACCGGCGGTAGAGATAGACAAAGAGCAGGGCGATCACAAGAATGCCTACGCCGTAGCTGGCTGCCAGGTTGTGGTTCGTGGGGAAAGAGCCCAGCGCCTCGCGCCATATCTTCGTCGTAAAAACCTCGATTCTCGCCGGTAGCGCGATGATTGCGGGCGTGTCGAAGCTCTCGACCGCTCTGACAAAATTCAACGTTCCAGCCGCTAGGATGGCAGGTCTCATGAGCGGAAAAGTAATCCGCGTCGCAACGCCAAGCTCACTGGAGCCGAGAGTCTTGGCCGATTCTTCCAACGAGGGGTCCATCCCTTTAAGGGCGGCGGAAATGATGAGGAAGGCGAGAGGGGCGAGGATCAATCCCTCAACAAAGATAAGCCCTGGCAGCGAATAGATATTAAAAGGTGCCTTTTCCAGACCAAAGAGCCAGATCGTTGTAGCATTGATCAGACCGTTGCTCGGGTTGAGTAGGAGAACCCATGATATCGAGATGAGGATGGGCGGCATGATGTTGGGAATAATGGCGGTGAGCTCGAAGAGCCTTCTAAAGGGTGCGTTGGTTCTGATCGTAATCCAAGCGAGAGACAACGCCACGACAATGGAGAAACCGGAAGCCCCGATGCCGAAGATAAACGAAGTTAGAATGAGCCGATAAGCCGTCGGGTCGGAATAGGCTTGAACGTAGTTGTGAAAGGTAAAATGGCCAGGGACACCGAGCGGGGCATCGGTCAGGCTTCCATATAAGAGGAAAAAGCTTGGGTAGAGCGCCAGAAAGGCGATGATCCCCGCTACGCCTGTGAAAATCAGATTGATCGGCTGAGTGAAAAATGCCGCAACGCGGCTGAAGCCGAAGGAGGCAGGAAGCCCCCGCCCCATTGCGAGAGTTCTATGATTCACCGACTCTCAGATCCCTACTGCAGAAAGATCTTTGAATATTCCTTTTTCTTCTCAGCAAATCCTTTTTCGTCAAGATCGTACATCTCGACAAATTGGATCTTGTCAGCGTCCGGCAGCGGCGGATAGACCCCTTTCCGGTTCACAAACTCACCCATCTTGGCGATAATAGACATGCTCTCCTGGCTGAGGAAATAGTCGATAAAGGCTTTGCCGGCGTTGGGATGAGGCGCCTTACTGCCAAGCGTCAGATAATGGCCGTCTCCCATCATCTTTCCCAGTCTCACATAATCCACAGGGGCGCCCTTTTGACCGAAGATGTAAGCGTATTTGACATAGGTGATAGCGATCGGTGTCTCTCCTGTGGTCACGCGCTCGGCGGCGGGTAAGAGAGACTCGACCAAAACAGGCTTCGCGGCTGCCAGATCCCGAATAAACTTCCCGGCTTTTTCCTTGCCCATCAGCTTCTCCAAGCTGGCGACCCATTGAGTCGTCGTCGTATGCTGCGTGGGATCGGGCATGACGAGCTTGCCGCGATACTAAGATTTGACCAGGTCTTCGAGAGATTTGGGCGCGTCGGCGGGTTTGATCGCATTTTTGTTGTAGAGAATGCCGATGATGACATTACGGTATCTTGGACCCAAATTTGGGTCGACGGCGTCTTTTGGGAATTCCTTGGCCGATGGGGAATCGTACTTGGCGAAGATCCCTTGTTTGAGCATGATTTGCATGGGGTTGTCATTGGTTAGAATAATGTCGAAGAGAGGTTTGCCGGCTCGATACTCGCTCAGCGCTCGGTCCATGACCTTGGTAGCTGACGCTCTCCAGTACTCCACCTCGATTCCGGTCTTCTTTTGAAAGGGTTTTGTGGCTGCGTCTGCGATGTCAGATTCGAGCGAGCCGTAGATAACAACCTTCCCGTCTTTCTTAGCGGCCTCGATTAGTTTTGCATCCTGGCTGAATGCTTTCTGCCCCACAAAAGAGCCCATAAACATCACGGCAAGCAGAAATCTCCACTTTCTTCTCATCGCTGTTTACCTCCTTCGCTGTCCTATTAGACGTAAACGGAATAAAATCCTTTCAAATTCGCCAGCGGGAGTCAAGCTTGGGTTGGCGATGGGAACCTCCTGTCCTTTTGCTCCAGTTCCTCCTCGTCGGGAACTCTTAGCTGCTTGCCTCGGGCAGCATCGAAACTCGTCCGCTAAAAGACAAGCGGTCTCAGACATCGATCCTGCTCATCCTCGGCTGCGCAGAGAGTTCCAACGACTCGGAGTCAATCTTCGCGTCAAGGACAGGGAGGTTCCCTGGGGATGGGAGAGGCCGAGGGGAGCGCGAACAAGGCTGCGGACGTAGGGACGAGGAGGTTCGGCGCAGGCCCTGACCGAGGGAATCAGCACCCTTGGCGCTTTGGGCGGAGGTCCTCAAGGCACGGACCCATCGGCCGCAGCCGAGAGCGAGCTCCC
>VBLN01000108.1:2747-14627 GCA_005878685.1 Deltaproteobacteria bacterium
CTCATTTAGGCGAATCGTATAAGGGTTTTGCCAACGGAGAGTGACGGAACATGGAGAGAGTCGACTTGCTCGTCAAAGGTGGAAAGATCTGGACACCGGGTGGTTTTGTCGAGGCCGACGTAGCAGTACACCAAGAGAAGATCATTGCACTGGGTTTGCTGCCCGCGGATTCTGAGGCGGCCAGAATCATAGACGCCAAAGGTAAGGTCGTGATTCCGGGCCTCATCGACACGCACACCCATCACCGGGAACCCGGCTTTACCCACAAGGAAGATATTACGACGGCAACGCAGGCGGCTGCTGCGGGAGGAGTGACCCTCTCAGTCGGGATGCCAAATGTGAACCCGCCGACGACCACGGTGCAGCGCTACCGCGAAGTGATCGAGATCAGCAAGAGAAAGGCTGTGGTCGACTTCAATCATAATCCGTCGGGAACCGTGCCCGATGAGATCCCGAAACTGGCCAAGGAAGGCTGTCTCGCCTTTAAGATTTTCATGGTGAAGGACACCGGCAGAGACTATCCCCACATGCCCGGCATCGGGCTCCAGAACCACGGTCAACTTTTCCGTTGCTTCGAGGCAGTGGGGAAGACCGGCTTGCCGCTCATGGTTCACCCTCACGATCAGGACTTGATGGATGAGATCGAGCAGAGATACTGGCAGCGGGGAGATCGCAGCCCGCAGGCTTATGGCAAGGCCTACCGTGACTTCGACGGCATCATCTGGGACACGGCCATCGCTACCCTGATCCGTTTTCAAAAAGCGACCGGAACAAAGCTCCATATCCTCCACATGAGCACTCCGGGTGGTCTGGAAATGGTGCGGCGGGCGAAAGATGAAGGGCGACCGGTGACTGCCGAGGTGAACCCCTGGGCGCTTTTCCTGGCGACCTGGGAGAACGTGGAAAAGCTCGGTCCTTACTGTCTCGGTTTCTGGGTGCCCGATGAGCATGCCGACGCCCTGTGGCGCGGCATCAAGGATGGGACGATCGATGTCGTCGGCACCGAGTGGCAATCTCCTGGAGGAGAGCCGCAGATCCAAGACTACCTGAGACTCTTTCTGACCGCGGTGAACCAGGGCAAATTGACTCTAGATCAGTTGGTGAGAATAACCTCTTATAATCCCGCCCGTATCTTTGGCGTCTATCCGCGCAAGGGAGTGATCCAAATCGGATCCGATGCCGACCTCACGATTGTCGATTCAGAGAAAGAAGAGACGATCACAAACGAGACGACCTACACCCGGGTCGGTTGGACGCCCTATCACGGAACAAAGGTGAAGGGGGTGCCGATCTACACGATCGTGCGCGGCAAAGTGGTGATGGAGAATGGCAAGGTTGTTGGCAAGCCGGGGGATGGCGAGTTTGTTACTCCGATGAAAAATTAGAGATTTCTCCAACGGGAGAACGCAGTGACCGCCTGGAAAGCCCGCATCGGGTATCTCTCCCCATCTGTTTTTGAGATTCCGTCAGACTGGAGCGACATTCTGCCGCCCGGTTTTACGCTGGTGGCGACGGGTCTCAACGTCGAGTCTCACACTCAGGAACAGTTTGATAAGGCGATCGGCACTTTAGAATCGGCTCTCTCTGTTTTCCTCGCGGAAGAAGTGGATCTGTTGCTACTCGCAGGGATCACTCTGGCCACGCAGTGCGGTCACGCAACGGAACGTGAGATCATTTCTATGCTCAGCGCACGGTTAGGTATGCCCGTCAATTCCGCGCTTGGCTCCAACGCGGATGCCTTAAAGCACTTGGGAGCTGAGAAGATCGTTATCGCGACGGCCTACAAAGATGAGATCAACGATAAAGTTCGGCAATATTTCGAAGAGGCTGGATTTCAGGTAGCCGGTATACGCGGTCTCAATGTGGGGAAGCCAGTGGATCAGGTGAAACTCCCTGGGGAATCTTCCTACAACGTCGCGCTAAATGTTTTCAGAGAACATTCCGATGCCGACGCCATCCTCATCCACGGACGCTGGCGCTCCTTGGCAAACGCAGAGAGGCTAGAGCAAGAGACAGGACGGCGGGTCATCGCCAGCCCAGCCGCCGCTTTATGGTGGGTGATCAAGACCCTAAACTTGAATGTGACCGTTCAAGGTTGCGGCCAGCTTCTGCGCTAGGTTGAAATCGTTTGCAGTTAGCTATCAGATAGGCCGTGTTTGAGACCGACCCGCCCATGCCTTCAACAGCGGCATGCAGTTATGGCGTTGGTATCGCTGCGCAGGTTCAGCTCAGATTCCCGTGTCGGGATCGATCTTGTTGATCACCAGGCCGCTGATGAGCTTGGGAAAAAAGTAAGTCGATTTCTGCGGCATCTTCTCGCCGCGAAGGGCGCAGGCCAGGATTTCTTCGGGCTGCGGCGGGTTTAGGATGAATGCGGCTTGGCCGTTTTCCTTATCGACGGCTCGAAGCACCTTCTCTTCGTCCTGCGAATAGCTGATCCTCCCTTCCTTTACCTGATCTTCAGGGCCGATACCGAGAATATGGTCCAAGAGAAGGAGATGTAGGGTCGTAACATCCAACTCGCGCAAAGGCCCGCTCAAATCCTTTGCCAATCGCTCCATAATTCTTTTGTTCTTGAGTCTCAAGATCAAATAGCGTGGATCGCGTTTGAACGAAGCACCAATCAAACGGCGCTTCTTGCCGCCGCTCTGCAGCGCCTTAAGAAACCAGCGCTGCCCTTCGGCCGTCTTAGGATAAGGCTCGATGTAGAAATATCTTTGGAGACTTTCTTCCAGCTTCTGAAATGGGATGGGAGTGAAGGAATGCACGAGCCGGTGTGTGGGAAGAATGACCAGGCCGTCGTCTTTGACGTTGGCGAAATACATCATCACGTGGTTGAGAGACTCGCCGCCGCTCGTTTTCTCCTTTTTTGCACGGAGCTCATTGCGGTAGCTCAAAGCCGCTTCGTACCTGTGATGACCGTCGGCGATTAGGAGGCACTGATTTTCCATCTCCCGCTGGGCAAAGCGGATCATTTCCGGATCCGAGATGCGCCAAAGCTGGCAAAATCCTCCTCCGTCTTGAGTGACCTGAATGGTCGGCGAGATGCCTTGCACGGATTCGGCCAGGGTTCGATTTAATGACTGGTTCGGTTGGGAGTAGAGAGCGAAGATCGGGCTTAGGTTGGCGTGACAAGCGAGCATGATTCGTAACCGGTCCTGCTTGGGGGCATCAAGCGTCCTTTCATGGGGGCGGATCGTTCCGGTGGAGAAATCCTCGAGCCGGGTGAGCGCTATAAAGCCCTGACGTTCCTTTTCACTGCCATCGGTCAGGCGAAAGCGGTGCTTTAAAAAATAGAGGGCCGGCGCCTCATCGCGCACGAGAATTTCCTCCGCCTGCCATCCCTCAAAAAGACGCGCGACGCTTTCGTAGGGATCGGTCTCCTGGTTTAAAATGAGCCGCACGATGTTGTACGGAGACTTCCGGTAGAGCCGCTCCCGTTCCTCCGCCGCGATCACATCATAAGGAGGGGCAATGACCTTGGAGATATCTCGGATCTTTTTAGGGTTGTAGCGAAGCCCGCGGAAAGGAACTATCTGCACCATGGGTGGCTAATCACTTCTTCGGCTCGCGCATGGAAAATCAGAATCGCGTGGAAGCTCCACTCGCTCTCCTATCTATCTTGTGGCGTCTCGATTTACAAGGTCTTCACAGGCCGTTGAAAAAGGCCCACCTGCCATCAGCCGGCCTGAGAGTCTCTCTCAGGTCCGATGCGATAGGTTTGTCTCGTGACGCGAGGGCCTTTGAACGCGGGTGCGTCATCGAGTAAGGCACGCGGCTCTTAGGAAGATGGCCGGTTTGAACATGGAGCTTCTCTATGGCATAAAAAATTTGTGCCCAAATCATGGCTCCAGCTCTCCTTTAAGGCTCCTGCCCCTGCGCTAGACACGATCTCGAACTTCCTCATCGAGCGCGGCTCTCCGGGGGTCGTGCTGGAGCGAAATGAAGTGCGCGCTTTTTTCGCCCGATCGACAAAGACTTCGGCCCTCAAAAGAGACATTCGGCGTTTTCTCAGAGGAATCCGAGGGATCTATCCGGAGATCCGTGAGCAGGCGCTGCGCTGGACTGCGCTGAAAAATAAGGATTGGAATAACTCGTGGCGGAGATTTTTTTCACCGCAAAAAATAGGCAGATATTTTTCGGTCACTCCTCCTTGGATGGATCCTCCTCCGTCGCGGCGCCGCAAGGTCATCACCATAGAGCCTGGAATGGCCTTCGGGACCGGTACTCATCCGACGACTCGTTGCTGTTTGGAATTTGTGGAAGAGGCGACGGCATTGTTGAATGGGGAGGAGATAACCGCCCTTGACGTCGGCACCGGTTCGGGAATCCTCGCCATCGCACTGGCCAAGATGGGCGTCTCCAAGGTATTGGCTATCGATAACGATCCCATCTCCCTCAAGGTGGCGCAGGTCAACGTACAGCGCAATCGGGTGGGAAAAATAGTGACTCTGTCCAACTTCGGAATGGGACGGGTAAAAAAACCCTTTACCATCGTGGTGGCCAACCTCACCGCGGAGACCATTGTCGATCTTGCCGATGCCCTGAAAGGGAGAGTCTCTCCGCACGGGTATCTCATCGTCTCAGGAATCTTGAAGCCGAAGGCGGAAGAGGTGTTGCGCCATTTCTGCCCGGGCCCATTCACGATGGCGCGTCAGGCAAACCAAAGAGAGTGGACAACGCTATTGCTCAGAAAGATGGGCTAAAATGGCCCGCTTTTTTCTTCCCAGACGGAACATGCAAGGTCAAAAGGGGCTTCTTACCGGTGAGGAGCTTGAACATATGAGGAGAGTGCTCCGTTTGCGCCCCGGCGATCATGTCACGCTCTTCGATGATGAAGGGCGAGAGCACGAGGCCGTCATCCGATCCTACACGGCGGAAGCAGGAGAGTTAGAGGTTGTAAAGTCTTATCAGCCCGACCGCGAGTCTCCGCTTGAGATCGTATTGGGCCAAGCTTTAGGCAAGGGCGACAAGATAGGGGTGGGTACGATCATCCCATTTCTTTCCTCTTATACCGTGCCCAGGCCGGATGCGAAAAGGGCAGAACAACGGCGCGAACGGTGGAAGAAGATCGCCCTAAGCGCCGCGAAGCAATCGGGGCGCACTCGGGTTCCGGAGATAGGCGCATCCACGGACTTCGCGACTTTGGTGCAGAAGTCATGGCCGTGTGATCTTAAGCTTCTTTTTTGGGAGGAGTCCGCGCAGGGCCTGGCCGGACTCCAAAAGGAAAAGGTTCATTTAAGTTCCCTGCTCCTTGTGGTTGGACCGGAGGGCGGTTTTAGCCCGGATGAAGCGTCTGAGGCCGTGCGCCAACAATTTCACTCGGTCGGTTTGGGAAAAAGAATACTGCGGACGGAAACCGCAGCCCTGGCAGCCGTTTCTCTCGTCCAATTTCTCTGGGGCGACATGGGATAGAAATTTCTTGCCTCATTTCTTGACTTCCTCTAGCATGGGTGTGGCTGTCGCCATCACCATATCTATGAAATGTCCCAAATGTGAGTTTGTCCTTCCGGATGATTCGGATCGCTGCGAACGGTGCGGGGCGGATCTCGCCCGAGAGCAGCCACGGGCTGCCGATACAGCAGCGCTCTCTCCCGTAGAGAATCTCGGTTTCGTTCAGCCTTCTGAAGAAGACAAACGCAAAGCGGATTGGGGATTTGTTTTGGACCAGGAGTTTGACCGACTTTACGAGCGATTTAAAAAGGAAGAAGAAAAGCAAAAAGACAAAGAGAAATACAAGGACGAGGATCAAGAGATCCGCTGGGGGGGCTTTTTTCGGCGCTGCAGTGCCTTTTTTATCGATCTCGCCATTGTATTCCTGCTCTGCCTTTTGCTCTTTTACCTTTCTTATGTTGGGTACCACGTCGGACTGGCGGCTCATGACCGAGCCGTCTCGGACGATCCCGTCTCCTTCCTGAGGCTCGCCCTTTTTGGCTATCTTCTTCTGGTGGCCGGTTATTTTGTGCTGTTTCACGGAATGGACGGCAGGACTGTCGGCAAATGGCTCTTGGATCTCCGAGTTGTCGGTCGTCATCATGGACCGATCACTTACGCCCAAGCGCTTATTCGCTGCTTCGGATATCTACTCTCCGCTTTTTTCGGCATAGGCTTTATCTGGATACTGCTCAATCGGAAGAAGAGGGGTTGGCATGATCTTTTGGCCCGCACCTGGGTCATACGGGAATCGTCCTTGCGCGGCAAAGAGAGCTAAGGAGAGCGATGCGAGCGTTAAAAATAGGGGTGATTATGGATCTTATCGAGAAGATCGACATCAATAAGGACATCATCTTTGTCCTGATGCTCGAAGTCTAAAAGAGAGGCCACCAGATCTATTATGCAGAGCTCGATGGTCTTTCCATCCGCGGCACAATAGCTGAAGGGCGTTTCGGCCCTGTTCAAGTCGTCCGGGCTAATCCTCATTACCGTCTCGGGACGTCTGTGTCGAAGCCGCTCAATTGGTTCGATGTTGTTCTGATGCGGAAAGATCCGCCCTTTGACATGAAATTTCTCTTTGGCACGTATCTCCTAAGCCTAGTGGATGAAAGAAGGTGTTTAGTTGTAAACCATCCCCGAGGGCTGCGAGAGGCCAACGAGAAACTTTACTCCCTTAATTTTCCCGAGCTGATCCCGCCGACGCTTGTGAGTGGTGATAGGGAACAGCTCAAAGGATTCATGGCGGAACAGGGAGGGGCGATGATCATCAAGCCTTTGGACGGGTGTGGCGGGAACGGAGTCTTCTACTTGGATCGCAAAGACAAAAATACCAACGCGATTCTCGAGACTGCGACGACCAATGGGCGAAATCCGATCATGGCCCAGCGTTACCTGCCGGAAGTGCGTCGGGGAGATAAGCGGATCATCGTACTCGACGGCGCGCCGCTGGGCGCGGTCCTGCGCGTCCCCCGCGGGGACGAAAATCGCGCCAACATCCATGCTGGAGGTCGAGTTGTTAAGACAACCTTAACCTCCCGGGACCGAGAGATCTGCCGCGTCCTTTCGCCCCATTTGAAAAAATCCGGGCTCTATTTTGTGGGCTTGGATGTGATTGGCGGTTACCTTACCGAGGTTAACGTCACTAGTCCTACTGGCGTTCAGGAAATCAACGCACTTAACAACGTGAGGATCGAAAGGCCGGTCATCGATTTTATCGAGAAGAAAGCAGCTCAGCTCCGCAAAAGTGCCAATCGACCTTGACTCGCTAAACTTTTTACGCAATATTCCAAAGTCCTGGCCAGGTAGCTCAGTCGGTAGAGCAGAGGACTGAAAATCCTCGTGTCGGCGGTTCGATTCCGTCCCTGGCCATACCCTTTCTGGTCGATACGAAAGATTTGGAAAAGCCTCAAAAAAATGAAAGGACCCAAGCATGACACTGGCCACACAAAAATGGCCGGTTGACACACCTGATTGTACGGTGGGAGAATTGCTTTTGTCAGCGAAGATTGATTCCGACAGAACACCTAGAATCTTTCCTAGGGAGTCAAAATGGCCTCGTCAAATCCAGAATATTCCCAACCCCTAAGAACAATTGGTCAGGCATTGGAGGCATTGCATATCGAAGCCTTCGACTTGGAGAGCGAAGGCAACAATTACATAGTTCGGATCAAGGGTAACGAACCCTCGATAGAAACATCTCGTCAAAGGAATTTTCTAAAGAATATTGTTGAGGAGGTTTGGGGGTCTCTGCCTCCCGATTGGGAACTATTCCCCTCTCCAGTGCCTGCGCAACTTCTGCGCTATACTCCCTCAGATATTAACCAGTTGGAGACCGAGGGGCGCTCTAAAGGCGGCAACCCGAATGCCATGCCGGATGCTCACAGGGTATCCCAAGTTCTACGCGTCATTGGTGATTATTTGAATCAAAAGCATGCTCGTGTTTTCGCCATTTCCTGGGCTAGCCACTCTGTATCCATTACGTACGAGACCACAGAGGGTAGCCACGAACGTGAAAGATTCTCAGTGGCTACTCTTTACGACCTTGGGATTCGCATGTCCACGCGGAGATCCAGCCGTAACAAGTAGTGAGGTGAATCGTTGTCGAGCGCCCAAGTCTGTATCCGTTGATTCTGTATCCGTTGATAGTACGACCAATTTGGCCGAAGTTTTGTCATTTCTCATTACGTTGGTCATTTTGCGCTTTTTGCCTCCTGTCGGTGGTTCGATTCCGTTCCTGGCCAAATCCCAGCTTCTTTAATTCTCTCCGCAGGACTTGACGTCCATTGCGCGGCGTTATATTTCTCGGCCTGCTGCTGCGATAAGTTTTCATTGAAAGGGGCGATAACGATGGCAAAGGCGAAAATTTTCATTTTTGCTCCGGCGGATCAAACGGGCGAGAGCCACAAGAAGCTTCAGACGGCGGGGTGCGAGTTGGTTCTGGGGAATGCTTCGTGGAACACGCCTCAGGGTAATAGCGAGGGCGAGATGATGCGCATGGCACAGGGATGCGATGCTCTAATCGGCACTTCCATCCGAAGCACTCCTATTACAAGAAAGATCATGGAGAGTTCGAACAAGCTCAGGATCGTTGCCAAGTACACTATCGGTGTGGACGACGTTGACGTCGACGCAGCCACCGAACTCGGGATCCTGGTGGCCCACGGCCCGGCTGAGTCTAACTGGGGCGGCGTGGCCGAAGGCACCATCACCAATATGCTTACCATGCTTAAGAAAGTGCGCGAGCGGGATCGCCACCTCAAGGCGGGAGGGGTATGGAGGGACAAATCATTCGAGGGAAGCTATTTCGGCTCGCGGCCGGATGGCTACAAGGGTCTCACCCTCGGTATCATTGGCCTCGGGAGGATCGGAGGGCGCGTCGCAACCCTCCTGCGACCGTGGAAAATGAAGATGCTCGCCTACGATCCTTATATTCCGGAATCGAGGTTTAAGGAGCATGGCGTGGAGCGCGTGGACTTGAATACCCTTCTCCGTGAGTCCGACATCGTAACCCTGCATGTCGTGCTGACCAAGGAGACGCGGCATATGATCGGTGCGGAGCAGTTCGCTCTGATGAAACCGACCGCCCTGCTCGTCAATAGTTCTCGCGGTATGTGTGTGGATGAGCGCGCCCTTGTCGAGGCGCTGCAGCAGGGGCAGATTACTGGGGCAGCGCTGGACGTCTTTGAGTATGAGCCGCTTTCGCTGGAGAGCCCGCTCAGGACACTGGGGGACAAAGTGCTTCTTTCGCCCCACATGATCTCTTCCAACGTTGGCAGCGGTCTGAAACCCGGTGTCGTGATGGCTACGGATGCGGTTCTCGCTGCCTTGCGCGGTGAGGTGGCCGACAATATTTACAACAAGGAAGTTATTGCGCGTTGGCAGAGCCGATTCGGCAGCAAGAGCGTTTAGAGGGAGAGAGTGTGTCGAGCTAGAAAGTGCACTGTTCCGCGGCCGAAGCTCGGAGATCCGGGGTCAGTGGCTTCCATTCGTATTCAGATTACTCTTTATCCATCTTTCCAGCAGGCTGCGCTTGTAGCGCCATTGGTTGCCGATCTTAAAGGCGGGAATCTTCCTCTGAGAGACTAGGCGATAGATCGTATACATATCCACTCTTAAATATTCAGCGACCTCTTTGGTCGTCAGGAATTCGTCTGGCTTCATAGGACCGATCCTCGAGATTCGCATCTTCCTATATGGTTGCGGGCAGCTTGTCAATGATATTCTTTGGCATTTGATTTTTGCCCTGACGGGTTATACGATTCGACCGCTGACAGAAAAAAAGGAGGTCGAAGATGCCTCTCGTTTCCGCATTGGCTGCCAGTCACGCGCCCAACATCCTTCTGGAGCCTGGATCTGAATGGGAAGAGTTCATGAGACTCCACTACCGGATGGCTCCGCAAGCTGGGGCCTCAAAACCCACCCTGGAGGCACAGCAGAAGCTTAGGAAGGATGCGGAGAAAGCCTACGCAGCGCTGCGCTCTGATTTGGAGGCGGCCAAGCCCGACGTGCTCATCGTTGTGGCTAACGACCAGTTCGTTAATTTCTTTTTCAACAACATCCCAACTTTTTTTGTCACTTTGGCTGATGAGGTCAAGGGGCAATTCACCCGGCACAAATTCCGCTACAGGAATCACAAGGAGCTGGGACGAGCGATCTTGCGGACCGGGCTAGAGAAGGGTATTGATTTATCGTTCGGAGAGCATGTCGAGCTCCAGCATACTCAGGTGGTACCGCTATACTTTCTCTTGCCCGAGCCAAAAATCCCAATCCTTCCCATATACGTCAATACCTGGGTGGATCCGATCCCGACGCCGCGCCGCTGCTATCGGGTGGGGGAGCTGATCCGGGACGTCGCCAGCGCGAGCAATGAACGCATTGCCATCCTCGCGACTGGCGGGCTTTCCCATTTCCCCGGCTCTCCGAGGATCGGAGAGATCGATACGCACTTCGATCACGAACTGCTGGAGATCATCCGCGACGGAAAGGGAAGAACTCTTGCCGATTACTCTTTGGAGCGGCTTCTTCAAGCCGGCGACTCCGAGTTTCTCAACTGGATGGTGGTTTTAGGAACAGTAGGTGACACTAAGGCCGCGACTACCTTTTATATGCCCGATCATGTGGCGACTGGGTGGGGTTTTGTGAGCTGGAAACTCACATAGTTTTGAGTTTTGAATTTTTAGTTTTGAGTTGGGGTGGGGCAACTAATAGCTAAAAACTGAAAACTAAAAACTGCGCCGGAGGCACCATGAGCAGCTATCAGCTCAACCGTTTTCTTTTTGATCTCAAGATGAACGAAGCCGTCTTTCAGCAGGCCCTCAATAACCTGTCAGAGACGACAAGCCGTTATGATCTGAGCGCCGAAGAGAAGGAGGCGCTTATGGCCGGTGACCCAAGGCGCCTGCGCCAGCTGGGCGCGCATGGCATGCTTGCCCTCTACATCATGCGACTCAATCCTGACTTTAAGACTAATATTTATTGGAGCCAAAAATAGATTAGAAGCTATCAGCATTCAACGGTCAGCTCTCGGCATGAGAAGAGGCACCTGATGGCTGACAGCTTGGGAGGAGATAGGTGGATTTGGGACTACGAGGAAAAGTGGCGCTGGTTGCGGGAGCTAGCCAGGGAATGGGAAAGGCGATCGCTTTAGGGTTTGCCCGTGAGGGCGCGAAGGTGGGCATCTGCGCGCGTGGAGAGGGAGCGCTTAAAGAAACTGCAGAGATGATCCGCCGCGAGACCGGCGGCGAGGTCTTGGCGATGGTAGCGGATATGACCAAGCGAGAAGATATCCAAAGGTTTATGGCGAGCAGCAGCGAAAAATTCGGCCGGGTCGATGTCGTGGTCACGAACGCGGGCGGCCCTCCGCCGGGTGAGTTTATGAAATTCACGGATGAGGATTGGGAAAAGGCGTTTAACTTGAGTTTCTTGAGCGCGCTCAGGCTCACGCGGGAAGCCGTGCCGCATATGCGCAAGGTGGGGGGTGGTCGGGTGGTCAACATCACCTCCTATTCGGTAAAGGAGCCAATCCCAGGACTTGTTCTCTCCAACGCGGTTCGCAGCGCGGTCATCGGTTTAGCCAAAACCCTTTCCCGCGAGCTAGGCAAGGATAAGATTCTGATCAACAATGTCTGCCCGGGAAGGATCGACACTGAGCGGGCGCGCAAATTGAACCAGGCCCGAGCGGAACGTTTGCAACGGCCCGTAGAAGAGATCCATCGAGAGATGGAAGCAGAAATTCCCTTAAGTCGCTACGGGACGTCCGAGGAAGTCGCGGATCTAGTCGTGTTCCTTGGCTCTGAGCGGTCGAGTTACGTCACGGGTACAACCATTCTGATCGACGGCGGGCTGGTGAGAGCGATCCAATAATGGTGCACTTCGTTATTCAGTGGGACCTTCCGGATCAGAAAGCGAATTTGACTATCTATGCCAACAAAGCCAAGAACGACTGGT
>VBLN01000108.1:14660-17534 GCA_005878685.1 Deltaproteobacteria bacterium
GAATTACCGCAATCCGCTCGAAGTCACGCCGCAGGTCGCCATCACCGTTGATTTCGACTCCTTGGAGGCGTGGCGGAATTTTATTGACTCGCAGGATTATATCCGCATCATGCGCGAGCTGCGCATCCTCGGCTGCCACAATTTCACCGTGAACGTCTGGTCTCCTTCCAAGTACTTCCCTGAGTCCCTCAAACCGGAAAAGAAGTGAGCTGACCTTTAGACGGGGCTGTAGGGCCAAACATTCTTCAAGCGGAGAACGTAGAGCCCTTGGTTTTTTTCGCTGATATAAATGTATCCACGACGATCGACCAAAACATCTTCGACCTGCGTCACCAGGCGGCTCGGCTTGGTTCCGATTCTCTGTTTTGGATCGGGCGGGATGAAACAGGCTATTTCTCTAGGCGTCCGTGGATCTCTGAGGTCATAAACCCTTAGGCCTGCATTGAAGTAAGTGAGATAAGCGATGTCATCGCGATCTTCGAGGCAGGGCTGATGGTTCGGATGATGCTGGTTGTGCGGGCCGAAGCGCCCCCCTTTTTCGAAGAAATTTTTGCGATCCGACTCTGGAGAGGGAAGCGGTTGGGGGAAGAGCGATATCAGCCGAGGCTCCTTTTCGTCTTTTAGATCAACGATTCCGGCCAAGTTCAGATTCTCTTCCCCGTTCTCATTGATCGCCTCGTCGTTAATCAAGGCCAGCTTTCGCCTTGGCAGGGGTAGAAAGGTGTGAATTCCCTGGCGGCTGCAAAGCCCTTGGAAAATGAGTTGGCTCACCTTCCGCGGTCGTCTGCGGTCAGAAATATCTACGATGATGGCGCCGCCTTCGCCGTAAGGAAGATAGGCTCGGTCGCCCTCCACGTGCGGCGGCCCGTGGCATGAGAGCCGGGCGCCGTTCTTCGGCGCGCATTCTTCCTGCGCCTGAAGCCAGAAGCGGGAAATCTCTTTTGGCTTGTCTGGCTCTGCGATATCGACAATCTGGTAAATCTTCCTATCGAAACCCGGGGCGCCCGCGGCCGCGTGCACCAAAGAACCACCGTCGTAGAAGTTTCGGTGGGTCCCGGTGCTATGGGTCCGGTGGTGGCCCAATTGCCTTGGCCTCCTTGGATCGGAAACATCCCAAATCAAAAAGCCTTCGGAGTAGGGGTCTTCCTCTGAGCCGCCCCAGCCGGGAGCGATGCGCTCGAGCGCTGTGATCATCTTTGCATCGGCGACTTGGACTTGAATGGTCCAGGTATTCTCGGGGCCGGGGATGAAGGCAATGAGCTCCGGAGCGGTTGGCTCGGTAACATCAAGAATGGTCCATCCCCGGTGCCAGAGATGGCCCATGTAAAGATACCAGCGACCGGCGACTTCTTGCATCGCCAGCTTGAAGGCTGGCCGCCCGGCGAGATCGTGATAGCCTAAGACATCGATGTTCTGTGCGAAAGGACCAGCCACAGCGGTTTGCGGCGGAGGCCCGCCGCTTCAACAGCAGCAATAGCCGCTAATGGACTCGCTGTCAATCGATGGTTCACCGAGCGGACCTTAGTGCCCGCGCGGTCTGACGGTGTCAATTCTGGAGACGGATGATTCTAAGCTATCTTCCGGGCTTGCGTGATCTTGCGGAGGACATTCCGCCGCTTCTCGGGCCCGCTCGGCGCGGTACGAGGCCGCGAGCAATCTTAGCATTTGAAACGCGACCTGCCGGCTGTGCCGGTTGTTAACCACTAGGGGAAGCCCGTTCTTTCCTGGCGCGAGCAGGCCCCGTTCGGTCCAGATCGGATTCTCCATGCTGAACAGATCGTAAGTTCGGCGTTGCGCTTCAAGGCCGTAATGGTAAGGCTGGCTAAGCACTCTAAGGAAAGCCTTCCAGTTCGTTTCCCTTTGTTCCCGCAGCCAGCCCGCGAGCTGCATGTAAGCCTGCCAGACTGTCGGGTGGTGAGCGACGCTGGACTCCCGAACTTTTTGTCGCTGGGCTGTGTTCAGCAGTGCAATTTCGTTAGGCCGAACCCGACTGAGTTCAGCGATAAACTCGATCAGATAGTCCAGGATCTCGGAGTAAGATTCTTCCGTGAGATCGGCGAATGAGACGCGGAGTGAGTCTACCAGGATGCCGAAGGTGAGCATTTTCGCGCTGTGCTTCGAAAGTTGGTTGCTGAGGATTTCCACGTTAGCCGTTCCCAGGACGCTCGACCGCTCCATTAACTCGCGCGCGAGCCTGAAATAGATGTTCGGAGATCGGGTCTTGGACTCAATGTAACGAGCGGTGGTCGAGGCCATCCGCCAGCCCAAGAAGTTGTAGACGCAGAAGCGATAGGCTTCACGTTGGAAGTCGTCCGTATAGATCACCAGGCCATACGCTCGTTTGGCGTTGTAGTTCCCCATCTTTTCCGAGCCTGTTTGGGTTCTCCATCGGAGATAACGTTGGTGCAGCCGAATGATCGCGTGGTGACGGTGATTGGTATCCGGGCGCGTCGCCACGCCCTGGTAGATTTTGAGTTGCCTTCGCTCCTGGACATAAACCCAGACCGTCTCGCCCGCGCGCAAGTTCCACATGAGCTGCGGGCACTCGAAGCGGTTGGCCTCTATGTCCCTCATCATTGCTTGGATTTGCTTCTCGCGTAGGAACTCCATGCGACCGGACTTAGTTTCCTTGGCGCCTCGCTGGATCTCAGGATCGTAGACGCAGCGAAATCGCTGTGTACTGCGCAGCTCAGGCTTGTAAAATTCATTCGGATCGCAGATATCTGTGAGGAGGCCCGCGTCGATCTGCGTCTGAAATTCGATCGCCCCTGGCACGAGGACCCGACCGTCCTCTGCCAGGACATCGGGCGGAGGGTGGCGGAAAATAATGTCGGTTTCGTCCAGAAAGAACGGACGGTATGAATTCAGGTGAGC
>VBLN01000108.1:17542-19606 GCA_005878685.1 Deltaproteobacteria bacterium
CCCAGCGGACCACGAAGCTAGCAACAGGAGCATCAATGAGATTCACAGGGCACCTCCCTGGTATTGGATTTCCTTAGATGCGGCGTCACTCCGAGTCACCTCAACCGCGCCACACCCTGGAGTTGGATTGGAAGACTTTCTTGGAGGGCTATTTCTCTAGGCCGCCTTCAGGGCTTCTCTCGCCGCTTCTATGTTTCCCTTGATCACCTCCACGAGAGACAAGCGATATTGACCCGATGGGATCTCTAGGTCAGGATTTCCAGCGCGCCGAATGATGGCGGCGCGCCATCCGTCTACTACCAGTACCGCTTGGGTCTTGGGCTTCAAGACTTCGGGGAGCTCCCGGTTCAGATAGGCGAGGACCGCGCGCACCCGAGGCATCGAGAGCCCGGCTTTTCTCAGTCGAACTACGAGGCGGATGCGCGCCAGATCGGCTAGGCTATAGATTCTAGTGCTGTAGCGTCCACGCTTTCGCTCCCAGGCGATGGAAGGGACAGCGATTTCCATCTGAGCCCAAGCCGCCAGCGTGCGCTGGTTGAGTTCTTGCCCCTCTAATTCTAGCACCGCAGCCATGACTTGCCGCGTGTTCAGAGTCAAAGCGGTATGCATTGGATTGCTAATTAGCACAGAATTATGCCAATTGGCAAGCTTAATCTCTCGACGTTAGAAAACCCAGGGAGAGGAATTCTTTACCGGTGTGATGTAACGCCCACTCTATTACAATATCTTTCCACCGGACATTGGCTGCAGATGGGCGAGATGGGGCGGCATACATTCTGGCCGAACGTGACGAGCAGATCGTTGTACTCCATCCAATACTGCCGCGGCAGTTTTGTCCTCAAGGCGACCTCGGTTTCTTTAGGATTTCTTGTTCGGACGTATCCCCAGCGGTTAGAAATTCTATGGACATGGGTATCTACGCAGATCCCAGGCTTACAGTAACCCAAGGTCACGACGAGGTTGGCCGTCTTTCGTCCCACGCCTTTGAGTTTTAGGAGCTCATCGATCTCATCAGGAACCCTTCCGGAGTAATCCTTTATCAAGACGCGGGAAATCTCGCGGATATTTCTCGCCTTGGTGCGATAGAAGCCAACGGGGAAGATTGCTTTTTCGATCTTTTTGGTCGAAAGCTTTGACATACCCGTAGGCGTGTCCGCGAGCGCGAAGAGGCGACGCGAAGCCTGTTCCGTTGTGGCGTCCTGAGTGCGAAGGCTCAGAATGCAAGAAATCAGAATCTGGAAGGGATCCTGCGAGGATTCTGCCACCACCCCTACGACCGGCGTTCGCCATTTAGGCATCTGGCGGCGCAGGATCCGAATTGCGTGATGAATCTCCTTTTGCGTCATGGTTCTGGCCCCGATCCAACTGATAGCCATTTTTCGACCTGCTTCGGATCGGGGCTGGCTTTTAACTTCTCGAATGGATAGATTGAACAGTCACTGTTATCATAGATTCAAACTGCTTCAAATCGGTTTGTTGAATGGTCGCCGAAAAAATTTTTGAGATCCTAAAGTCCCGCGCTCCACGGACATTCAATGCAAGGAACTTCAAACCCGCAGCCGTTTTGGTCCCGATCCAGGAAAGAGCGGACGGCGATTATCTGGTGTTGACGCAAAGGGCGGAGATGCTGAATTCCCACAGCGGGCAAGTGGCCTTTCCTGGAGGTCGCGTGGATCCTTCTGATCGTGGCGCCGTAGAGACCGCTCTGCGCGAGAGTCAAGAAGAGATTGGGATTGATCCTCGCGACGTGCGCGTCTTGGGGGAGCTAGATCAAGTCAGAGCAGCCGCAAGCTATCTGGTGACGCCTGTCGTTGGACTTATTCCTTTTCCCTATGAATTTCGCCTGAATGCGTCGGAGACAGCCGCCGTCTTTTCCGTGCCGATCGCGGCGCTTCTCGATCAAAGCATTTTGACGATCGATCAGCGGTTTGGCTCTGAATGGGGCCCGGTCTACCATTTTCATTATCAGCAATGGGATATTTGGGGCGCCACTGCGCGGATCATCAAGCAGCTCCTAGAACTCGCCTATGGTTTTGAAGCGTAAAACCTTAGGAAGAACAACTT
>VBLN01000479.1 GCA_005878685.1 Deltaproteobacteria bacterium
CATGACCCTAGCAAAAGTAAAAAGAGAGCTGGAAAAAATTCATGCGATAGTAAAAGACGATCCATCTATCGCGCAACGATACGACAGCTCTGCTGCCGTGAAAAATTGGCGCGAGGTGAAAAGCGCCATCGAGCGGTTACTTAAAAATATCAAAGACTAAGGAGGTGAAAAAATGAACTGGAGGAAGTTTATGAGCAAGAGATCGCAATTAGAAAATCATCGGCATGAGCTCGCCGCAGAGCTTGCCAAGTTGGAAGCCAATCCGAATTACCAGGCGCTTCTGGAAGGCAGGAGAATCCAGAAGGAGGTTCAAACGCTTCGGGACAAGCTCTTCGTTGTCGATTACGATTTGAACCTTTGCGTCGAGCGCAAGCCGGTTGATCCTAGAATCGATGGGGCGATCCGGTGGGCACGAGATGAAAAAGCACGCACACAAAAAGAATCATCGAGCCGCGGCATGGTTGAAACAACCGTCTTTGGTCTCGTGACTGAGAGTTATCTCAACACGAACGAGCCGAAAATAAACGTGCGTCTAGCTGCCTTGGACGGCGCGATTACAGAATTTGAAGCTCTCAAACTGTTGCCTGTTGAAGACGTTGCGGCCGAGATTCTGAGAATTCAAAGAGCTGTGCCAATTCTCGACGTTTCGACGGACAAAATTGAATGTCCCAGCGGCTTCGCGGCGGCGCTGGCGGAGTGAGGTCATGCGATTTTACGATCAATGCGAACCGGACCCAGAGTTCCGCAAACTCTGCCAGGACACTCATGTCTTTGCGATCGAAAAGGCTAACTTGATCAATACACCCGGACTGGGATTTTTCGACGAGTCACCAAGGGGAGGACGGTTTAGCTGCGAAGACAATTTTTACGTACAAGGAGTTTTCTCTCAGGACGAAAATAAAATTTATATCAATCGCACACTGGGCCCGCAGGGCGCGACGAAAACCATCTTCCATGAAGACGCGCATGCGTATGAGTCCGAGAGCGATTCGCCACTAAGTGGAGAGCTGGGCAGAGCGCGAGGCTCCGGCCGGCGGTAAGACAATCGCTGAGGCGAGGGCCAACGTTCTCCAAGCGCTTGCGGAGTATCTTATCCAGCATGAGCGCTGGCTATTTGCTGGTGATGTAGCAAGGGAGCTTGCTCGGTTTCGCCCGAACAAAGCCGCCAACTTTCTTCAACAGATCGCCGAAGGCGAAGCCCACTGGGTCGACTTTGGGATAAGCAGAATAGAGAGATTGTATCGTGCGGAGCGGGAGAGAGACCGCCTACGGCGCTATAACGCCAGGGACCGAGAACAGTTAAAGTTTCAAGCTGACCGCGAGCGAATTTCGCATCTCGCAGAGGACGGACTCGTTGCCGCTCGGCGTGCTGCCGACCGCGTAGAAAAGAATCGAGTCCCACTGTTCCAAGAGCAGGTAAAAAAGGTCAGCGAGGGCAAGGGCGCCTTTTGGCCGGAAGGCTTCGTCGAACTCAGAAAAACACCAACACCTGATTACATCTGGCGTCCTTCGACATCGAAGGAAACGCACAAGGAAAAGAAACGGCGCGATGATGACACCGAGAACAATCCGTCACCGTTGCGTTGGACTACGCCAGGCATATGGGCGCGCAAATGAGCATGGAAAAACAAATCTGCAGTCGCTCCGATCATCTAACACGGAGCCCAAGTCTGCTGATACCGGATGGCCATGTTGGCTAAGTTCTTTACTCCAAAGACAGGCGCCGCGGTGTTCGCGGCGCCCATCCGGATACATCAATGTAATCAATTTTAAGAGGTAAATTTATTATGGCAAAAGGTACTGTCGGAAATCTCCTGGTCACTATGCGGGCCGAGCTCGGCCAGCTTAGCACCGATGTGAAGGAGATCGAAAAAACCTTTCAAGGCGGGTTTGCAAAGATCAAGGCGGATGCCGCCGACATGGGCCGCGCGGTCGCTTCGGCTTTAGGCGTCGGTCTCTCCGTCGGTGCTCTCGTTGGTTTTGGCAAGCAGCTAATAGCCATCGGTGATCAGTTAAGCGATATCTCCGACAAGACCGGTTTGTCCATCGCTGTTCTTGGGGGTCTACGGACCGTCATCGATCAGACCGGCGGATCGCTGGAAGGCTTTGCAACCACGATTCTTAAAGCCCAAAAAAATCTTGGAGCCGTCGGGACCGAAGGCGAAGGCGCGCAGATTGCGCTAAACCGTCTACACCTTCGAGTTGAAGATCTCAAAAACCTCCGCCCTGAAGAGTTTCTGCAAAGGTTTGCCAACGCACTAGCCACGGTCACAGACAGAAACGACAGGGTTAATATTTCCGCGGCGATCTTCGGCAAGGCCGCGGGCGATCTTATCCCCGTGTTGGATAGAATCGCGAAAGACGGCCTTCGCCCACTCTCTGAAGAAACGGAGCTGGCCTATAAAAACTTGGGTATCCTGGCTGATAAAGCCGTCGCCGCTAAAAACGCCGTACAAGACTTTTTTGCAGGTTTGCTCACCTCCGGGGTGCGCGATCCCTTGGGCAATCTGAATAAGCAGATTGCCGATCTAGAGCTACGAATCGAAAAGATGAGCCGTGCAAGGCTTCCGGAGACAGGAAAGCCCTTGGTTACGCCCGAGCTCGCCGGCATGCAGGCGCAATTAGAGCAACTCAAGAACAACCGCGAGGAGTTAGAGATCGCGAAGATGGCGACGGAAGAGTTCGCCACAACGACGGGAACAAAAGCGGTCGTAGCTATTGACTCGTTTGTCGCCGCACTGAAGA